>DATBYI010000665.1:0-4521 GCA_036513815.1 Solirubrobacteraceae bacterium | reverse complement strand
GTCGGCGAACTTGACCCCGCCGGCCTTCATCCGTCCGCCGCTCAGCACCTGCGACTTGATCACGACCGGGCCGCCGATCTGCTCGGCGACCGTCCGTGCCTCGTCGGCCGTCTGGGCGAAGCCGTGCTTCGTGACGGGGATCCCGGCTTTGGCGACGATCGCCCGCGACTCGTACTCGAAGAAGCGCATCGGGGCGCCGGAGGGTAGCGGAGCGGGGCGCCAAGAGGCGCCAGACCTACGGTGGCGTAGCTTTGACGGCCTCGACGCGCGGGCCTAACCTCCGCGGGCGCCGGGCCCGAACACCCCCGGCGGGTGTCCGTGCGGGTTCCTGGCCAGTTTCTCGCCACTCGCGGCTCGTCGTCGTAGCCAATGGCGAGAAACCCGTGCTATTGCCGGGTGAACGGCCGTTCACCGCGGGGAGCGGTGGCGAGTGGCGAGTGGCGAGTTTCTCCGCACTCGCCAACGGTCCAGTGAACGAATGGGGAGAAACTCGTGCCATAGCCGAGTGAACCGCCGTTCACGGGTGGTAGGCGCGGCGAATGCGCAGAAACTCGGGGTGGGGCGCGATGGGGCAGGGGCGACGGTGGCGCCAGGGCGGGCGGTGGCGCGGGCGGACGGTGGCGCCGGCGGGCCCGACGCCCACCTAGCGAAGTAAGCCGATTGGTCTGGTAATGTCGATGAAGTAAGTGCGGTACTTCTGCCCGATTCAGGGGTTCTAGCTACGACGCCGGCCGGCCTTCCGCCGGCGCCCTGACCTTGAAAGCCCGTCCCATCGAAGGGGTTGTAAATGAGATCACGAGCACGCCGACTGACCTCGCGCTTGCCCGGCCGGCGCATGGCGCGC
This sequence comes from Solirubrobacteraceae bacterium, assembly GCA_036513815.1. GTDB lineage: Bacteria > Actinomycetota > Thermoleophilia > Solirubrobacterales > Solirubrobacteraceae > Palsa-465. The sequence goes on along the minus strand of DATBYI010000665.1, from coordinate 3,677 downwards.
GGGGTCGCGCTCGCGCTGCTGCCGTTATCGATCGCCGGGCTGATCGCCGGCTGTGGCGGCTCCTCCGACGCGACGAGCACGAGCGGTGGCGGCGGCTCGACGACGAGCTCGGCTGCGAGCGGCGGCGCCGGGAGCGTGAACCTCAACCTCGTCGCCTACTCGACGCCGAAGAAGGCGTTCGACGCGCTCACCGCCGCGTTCGCCCAGACGAGCGCCGGCAAGGGCGTCAGCTTCAGCCAGTCGTTCGGCGCGTCGGGGTCGCAGAGCCGGGCCGTCGACACGGGGCAGCCGGCGGACGTGGTCGAGTTCTCGACCACCCCTGATATGACGCGACTGGTCAAGGACGGGATCGTGTCCAAGAGCTGGGATGCCAACCCGTACAGGGGCTTCTCGAGCGACTCCGTCGTCGTGTTCGTCGTACGTAAGGGCAACCCGAAGCACATCACCGGCTGGGACGACCTGATCAAACCGGGCGTCGACGTGATCACGCCGAACCCGTCGACCTCGGGTAGCGCGCGCTGGAACATCCTGGCCGGCTATGGCGCCGAGCTCAAGGAGGGCAAGACGCCGGCGCAGGCGCTGGCCTACGTCAAGACGCTCCTGACCAAGAACGTCAGCGTGCAGGACTCGAGCGCGAGCGCCGCGCTGCAGACGTTCACCGGCGGCAAGGGCGACGTGCTGCTCGACTACGAGTCGGACGCGTTGTCGGCCAAGAAGGCGGGCGATGCCGTTGACATCGTCTATCCGCAGCAGACGATCCTCATCCAGACGCCGATCGCGGTCACGACGAAGAGCTCGCACGCCACCCAGGCGCAGGCGTTCGTCAACTGGCAGTGGTCCTCAGCGGGTCAGACGATCTGGGCGCAGAAGGGCTATCGCCCGGTCCTGGCCTCGGTGGCGAGCAAGTTCGCCAGCAAGTTCCCGACGCCGCCGCAGCTCTTCACGATCGACTTCCTCGGCGGCTGGACGAGCGTCAGCAAGACGTTCTTCGCCCCGTCCACCGGCTCGATCACCAAGATCGAGGAGGCCGCGGGGGTGCCGACCTCGAGTTGAGGCCGGACCGCGTGGCACCTGAGGAGACCTCGCTTGCCAGCTGAGCTTCAGCCGGCCTCGGCCGGAACCGGAACCGGGACAGGAACCGCCTCGCTCGGACCGCCACCGCGAGCGGCCCGATCGCGCGTCCGCGTGCGCGCGGGACGCAGTGGCCTCGGGCTCGGGTTGGCGATGCTGTACCTGAGCCTGATCGTCCTGATCCCACTCGCGGCGGTCGTCGTCAAGGCGTTCTCGTCCGGTCTCGGGACGCTGTGGAGCTCGATCAACAATCCGCTCGCGATCAGGGCGCTGGCGATCACGCTCGGCGCCTCGCTGATCGTCGCCGCGATCGGCGCGGTGATGGGCACGCTGGTGGCGTGGGTGCTCGTCCGCGACGAGTTCCCGGGCAAGCGCGTCGTGAACGCCCTGATCGACCTGCCGTTCGCGCTGCCCACGATCGTCGCCGGCTTGACCCTGATCGCTCTGTACGGCCCGGACAGCCCGATCGGGATCCACCTGGCCTACACGCGCGGCGTGGTCATCGTGGCGTTGCTGTTCGTGACGCTTCCGTTCGTGGTGCGCTCGGTGCAGCCCGTCCTGATCGAGCTCGACCGCGAGGTTGAGGAGGCGGCCGCCTCGCTCGGCGCCGCCAACGCCACCACGTTCCGCCGCGTGATCCTGCCGGCGCTGAGGCCCGCGGTCCTCTCGGGCGCGGCGTTGGCGTTCGCGCGGTCGGTCGGTGAGTTCGGCTCGCTGGCGCTGATCGCGGGCAAGGTCCAGATCGCCTCGATCGTCATCTACGCCGACATCGAGGGCGGCTCCGAGCAGTCGGCCGCCGCCCTGTCGGCCGTCCTGATGCTGCTGGCGCTCCTCGTCCTGTTCGTCATCCGGCGCGTGGGGGCCCGCGTTGATCGTTAGCCGCCGGGCCACCCTGTCGCTTCGCGCGGTGGCGCTCATCTATCTCGCGCTCCTGTTGCTGCTGCCCGTCGGGGTCGTCTTCTGGCGCACCTTCGAGCATGGGATCGGGACCGCCTGGTCGTTTATGACCACCCCGGCGGCGATCAGCGCGTTGTGGCTGTCGCTGTTGATCGCGGCGATCGCCGTGCCGCTCAACACGATCTTCGGGGTGGGCGCAGCGCTTGTGCTCGCGCGCAGCAACAGCCGAGGCAAGGCGGTCCTCGACGCGCTGATCGATCTGCCCTTCGTCGTCTCGCCCGTGATCGTCGGGCTCGCGCTGCTGCTCGTCTACGGCCAGGGGGGCTGGTTCGGCAGCGCGTTCCTGAACAACGGGATCCGGATCATCTACGCGGTGCCCGGGATGGTCATCGCCACCGTGTTCGTGTCGCTGCCGTTCGTCGTGCGCGAGGTTGCGCCGGTGCTGCGCGAGGTGGGCGATGAGCAGGAGCAGGCCGCCGCCACGCTCGGCGCCTCGTCCTGGCAGACCTTCTGGCGGGTCACGCTGCCGACGATCCGCTGGGGCGTCGCCTACGGCGTGGTGCTGACGACGGCGCGCGCGCTGGGTGAGATCGGCGCGGTGATCGTCGTCTCCTCCAACGTCGCCGGGTCGACGCTCACGTTGCCGCTGCTCGTCTACCAGCGCGATGAGCAGATCGGGGGCCAGGTGACGACCAGCGTTTACGCCGCCGCGACCGAGCTGGCCGTAATCTCGATCGCCGTGTTGCTCGTGATGACTCTGTTCGGCCGAAGAAAGGACCGGCAATGAGGATCGAGGCGGAACGGATCTCCAAGCGCTTCGGCGACTTCGTCGCCCTCGACGACGTCTCGCTCGACGTGCCCGAGGGCGGTTTGACCGCGCTGCTCGGGCCGAGCGGCTCGGGCAAGTCGACGCTGCTGCGGATCATCGCCGGCCTCGAGGAGCCCGACGGCGGTCAGATCCGGATCGCCGGACAGGACGTGACCCGGGAGCGTCCGCAGGATCGCGGCATCGGGTTCGTGTTCCAGCACTACGCCGCCTTCGCGCACATGACCGTGTTCGAGAATGTCGCCTTCGGCCTGAAGATCCGCAAGCGCAAGGCCCCCGACGTCCGCGCCCGGGTCGAAGAGCTCCTCAAGCTGGTCGGGCTAACGCAGTGGGCCGGCCAGCGACCTCACCAGCTGTCGGGCGGACAGCGCCAGCGGATGGCGCTCGCCCGCGCGCTTGCCGTCGAGCCACGGGTCCTGCTCCTCGACGAGCCGTTCGGCGCGCTTGACGCGAACGTCCGGGCCGAGCTGCGGCGCTGGCTACGCCGGCTCCACGACGAGCAGGGCGTGACGACCGTACTCGTGACCCACGATCAGGAGGAGGCGATGGAGGTCGCCGACACGATCGCGGTGATGAACAAGGGCCGGATCGAGCAGGTGGGCGCGCCGCGCGACGTCTACGACAAGCCGGCCAGCCCGTTCGTGATGGGCTTCCTCGGGCCGGTCAGCACCGTGGAAGGCAAGCTCGTTCGTCCGCACGACGTGAGCATCTCGCTGACCGACGACCCGGGTCTGATCGAGGCGATGGTCAAGCGCGTGGTGCACCTCGGGTTCGAGGTTCGGGTCGAGCTCGAGCTGAAAGGCGGCGAGCCGGCCCGCGTACAGCTGACCCGATCTCAGGCCGAGCAGCTCGAGATCAACCAGGGCGACATCGTCTACGTCCG
>DATBYI010000664.1:0-5142 GCA_036513815.1 Solirubrobacteraceae bacterium | reverse complement strand
CCGGCCATCCGGCCGTACATGAATACGAGCGCCGCCGGGATGACCAGGACGATCAGCATCTCGTAGAAGTTGGTGAACCCGGTCGGGTTCTCGAACGGATGGGCGGAGTTCGTGTTGAAGAACCCGCCGCCGTTGGTGCCGAGCATCTTGATCGCCTCCTGGGAGGCGACCGGCCCCATCGCGATCTGGTTGGCCAGGCCCGTCGGGCCGGTGAAGCTCGCGTAGTGGGAGAAGTTCTGGATCGAGCCCTGGAAGACGAGTACGAGCGCGGAGATAAAGGCGATCGGGGTCAGCACCCACAGCACCGTGCGGATCAGGTCCTGCCAGAAGTTGCCGATGCTCTTGCCGCTGCGGCCGATGATCCCCCGGATCAGCGCGACGGCGACGGCGATGCCGACACCCGCGGAAAGGAAGTTCTGCACGGTGAGCCCAGCCATCTGGCTGAAGTAGCTCATCGTCGTCTCGCCGCTGTAGTACTGCCAGTTGGTATTGGTCAGGAACGACGACGTGGTGTTGAACGTCACGTTCCACGAGCCTGAGTGGAAGCCCTGGGGGTTCAGCCCCGTCCAGTTCCACAGCGTCTGCGTGCGGAGGATGAAATACAGGAGCAGCCAGCCGGCGAGCGAGAAGATGATCAGGCTCTTGGCGTACTGCTTCCAGTCCTGACCGTGCTCGGGGTCGACCCGCATGACCCGGTAGAAGAGACGCTCCGGCGTGCGGAAGAGCGGATCGAGGAAGGTCGGCTGGCCGGTGTAGACGGCCGCCATGTAGCGACCGAGCGGCATCGCAAGCAGCGTCAGCACTGTGACGAACAGGAAGATCGTCAGCCAGCCGAGGAAGGTCATCAGTGGTCGCCCACTAGAACTTCTCTCCGCGCAGCAGGGCGTAGAGCAGGTAGATGCAGACGATCACGGAGACGATCAGGCCGAACAGGTCGGCGCCGCCGATCGAGGCGATGACGAGGGTCATATCGCGTCGATCCCGTAGATGAGCGCGACGAGCACGAGGAACATCAGCACCCCAAGGGCAATGGAGATTGCGTCCATACATCGCATCCTGGCGGCCGGGGCATGAATGCGGCATGCAGAAACGACCTCTTGCCATACAGATTCCGTGAAGACGGCTACGCTGAAGAGAGCAATGGGGACCGAGGTTCGGAGCCGGGCGCACAGGCGTGCTCGCCGTGGGTGGCGACCCTGTGCATGAGCCCGTCCTCCGGTAAGCGCACCTATCACGAGGCCGCGCACAAGGCGACGGAGCGCGAAGCCTCGGTGGCGACGTCCGACGGCCTACGCACCGGCCGGCGTCCGCCCCAGAAGCGGACGTTCTACGAGGCCGCACACAAGCTCGGCTATTGGGCGCCGGCACCGAGCGCCTACCAGGAGGAGTCCGAGGAGACCCGCCGCCGGTTTGAGGCGCTCAAGGACGTCGACCGCGACGTCGTGGCGCACGCCAGCAAGGCAGTGCTCGCGCTCGGGGCGCTAGGTGTCGTCTATGGCGACATCGGGACGAGCCCGCTCTACACCGAGCAGGCGATCTTCACCAACTATCACGCCACCCGAGTGGTCACGGCCGGCAACGTGTTCGGCGCCGCCTCGCTGATCTTCTGGGCGCTGATGATCGTGGTCTCGATCAAGTACGCCGGGTTCATCATGCGTGCCCACAACCGGGGAGACGGCGGGATCATGGCGCTGACCGCGCTGCTCCAGCGCAACCGGGTCGCCCATGTCGCGGTGCTGGTCACGCTAGGGATCTTCGGCGCGGCCCTGTTCTTCGGCGACGGGATTATCACCCCGGCGATCTCCGTGCTAGGCGCGGTCGGAGGAGTGTCGGTCGCCTCGACCGCGCTCACCCATCTCGTCGTCCCGCTGTCCCTCGCCATCCTCATCGGCCTGTTTGCGGCGCAACGGTTCGGGTCGGGCACGATCGGCTGGCTGTTCGGACCGATCATGCTCCTGTGGTTCGCGGTGATCGCCGTGTTCGGACTAAGCGAGATCGTCAAGGATCCAGCCGTGTTTCAGGCGCTATCCCCGTCGTGGGCGGTGCGGTTCTTCCTCGACCACGGTGCCTCGGGCTACCTGGTTCTCGGTGGCGTCGTGCTGGCCGTCACCGGCGCCGAGGCACTGTACGCCGATCGCGGCCACTTCGGCCCGGATGCGATCCGGCTCGGGTGGTTTTGTGTCGCGTTTCCGGCGCTCGTCCTCAACTACCTCGGCCAGGGTGTGTGGATCCTCCACCACCCGCACGCGCGCGACGCCAGCACCTTCAATCCTTTCTTCCAGATGCTGCCCCACTGGACCCTCTGGCCGGCGGTGATCCTCGCCACCGTGGCGACGGTAATCGCCTCCCAGGCGGTCATCTCGGGGACGTTCTCGGTGGCCAAGCAGGCCGTCCAGCTCGGCTTCCTCCCGCGCCTGAAGATCATGCACACCTCGAGCGTGGAGGGCCAGATCTACGTGCCGATGGTCAACTGGGCGCTGTGCGCCGGTGTAGTGGTACTCACGCTGGTGTTCCGCAGCGCGACGAGCCTCGGCGACATCTACGGGGTGGCGGTGACCGGGACGTTCATCCTCAACACCGTGCTGTTCCTGTCGGTCGCCCACCTGCTGTGGGGCACCCCAACGCGAAGGCTGGTGCCCGTCGGCGTGCTGTTCCTCACCGTCGAGATCGCGTTCTTCAGCGCCAACATCGCCAAGATCGAACACGGCGCCTGGCTCCCCCTGGCGATCGGGCTCGTGTTGTCGCTGGTGATGATCAATTGGCGCCGTGGCCAGCTCGTGGTCACCCGTAAACGCGTCGCCCAGGAGGGCTCGCTGAGCGAGTTCCTCGAGCAGTTGGCCGACAAGCATCCGCCGGTGGTGAGGGTGCCCGGAGTCGCCGTATTCCTCAATCCGAACCCGCAGACGACGCCGCTTGCGCTGCGGGCGGAGGTGCAGTTCACGCACTCCCTGCACGAGCGCGTCGTCGTCGTCTCGATCGACAACGTCGGCATCCCGAACGTCGATCCCTTCGACTGCCTCGCCGTGCGCCCCCTTGGCCGCGGCCTATTCAAGATCCTCCACGTGACCATCCGCATGGGCTATCGCGACAAGCTGAGCGTGCCCGACGCGCTTGTCCTAGCGCGCAAGCAGGGCCTGCTCGAGCGCAACCTGGACCTCGAGCACGCGGCCTATTTCGTCTCGCGGATCTCGATCACGACGAGCAGCACCAAGCCGCTGCAGGCAGTCCGGGAGAAGCTGTTCATCACGATGGCGCGCAACGCGGCCAGCCCGATCGACCACTTTGGGCTGCCGCCCGACCGCACGGTCATCATGGGCTCGCAGGTCGCGCTCTGAGGCCGGGTGCTTAAGCTTCGTCGTCGGCGCCTGACGGCCGCGCCTCAGGCCGCAAATCTGTAGCCGACGCCGGGGTCGGTGCGGATGTAGCGCCGGCTCCCAGGCGGCTCGATCTTGCGCCGGAGGTTCGCGATGTGCGCGCGGAGCACCTGCGTGTCGTCGCCGTAGCCCGGTCCCCACACCGACACGAGCAGGTCCCGGTGGGTCATCAGCCGGCCACGATTACGGACGAGCAGGCGGAGCAGGTCGAACTCAGTGGGCGTGAGGTGCACCTCGTTGCCCTGGACGCGGACCGTGCGCCGCGCCAGGTCGACCTCGAGTCCGTCCACGCGGATCTCGGCCTCCTCGCGCTCGGGCGCGATTCGGCGCAGGTTCGCCTGTAGCCGTGCGACGAGTTCGCGGGGCCCGAATGGCTTGGTCACGTAGTCGTCGGCGCCGGCGGCGAGCGCCCTGACCTTGGCGTCCTCCTCGCCGACGGCCGAGAGGACGATCAGCGGCATGTCGGTCCACTCGCGCAGGCGCCGGGCCAGCTCGACGCCGTCGAAGTCGGGCAGGAGCAGGTCGATGATCGCGGCGTCGGGTCGCTGGAGAGCGGCGAGGTCGAGCGCCTCCTCGCCGCTTGAGGCGGGCAGCGCCTCAAAGCCGGCCTCGCGCAAGATGACGCGCAGAGCACGGAGGATCTGCTGCTCATCGTCGACCACGAGGATCCGCGGTCGCGGCGGGGCGCCTGGAACGTGCGCGGCGTTCATGTCGGGAGCGGCGCGGCGGGCTCGTGGTCGGGCACCGCGGGCTGTTCGATCGGGAGCGTGACCACGAAGCTCGAACCCTGCCCGGGAAGCGACTCGACCGCGATCGTGCCGTCGTTGGCCTCGACAAAACCCTTCGCGATGGCGAGTCCAAGACCCGAGCCCGTCCACGGCTCTCCCCGGGCGCCCGGACCGCGGTAGAACGGCTCGAAGATGCGGGCGCGCTCGGCCGGCCCGATCCCCGGGCCCTGGTCCACGACGCGCACGACGGCGCGTGAGCCGGTGCGGCGGATCCGAACCGACACGGGCAGCCCGCCGGAGTAGCGCAGCGCGTTCTCGAGCAAGTTGGCGAACGCCCGCTCGAGGTGTCCGGCGTCGGCGCGCACGGGCGGCACATCAGGGTCGACGGCGACGCGCACCTCGCCGCTGGAGTCGGGGAGGCTGTCGCGGGCCGCCAGCACGACGTCCTCGAGCGAGATCCAGTCCCGGCGCGGCTCGGCCCGGCCCGCCTGCAGGCGCGAGAGGTCGAGGAGCTTGTCGACGAGCGCCGCGAGTTGCTCGCCCTCCTCGACCACCGCCTGGCTCAGCTCATGGCGCTCGCCGGGGGTGAGCGAGTCGGTGCCGAGCGCGTGGCCGGCGGCGACGATCGCGGTGACGGGCGTGCGCAGGTCGTGCGAGACCGCGCGCAACAGAGCCGTCTTGACGTCGTCGCTGCGACGGAGTGCGGCGGTCTCGACCGCCTCGGCCTGGAGCGCGTCGCGACGCAGAGCGATCGCCACGAGCGCGCCGAGCGCCGGTACGAGGTACGTCTCGAGCCGCTGCTCGGTGTCGCTCGACAAGTCGCGGGGAACGAGGAGCGTCGCGACCTGAACGCCGTCGGCGCCGGACAGGGCGAGCGCGCGGCGGCGCTCGCCGCCGTTGTGCACGCCGAGCTCGATCGACGCCGAGCTCAGATCGAGGGCCTCCGCGACCCGGCGCGCCGCCGCCGTCAGGGCGTCCGGCGTCTGCGCCCCGCCGAGCAGCTCGCGCGCCAGGTCGGCGGCCAGGTCGGCCTCGGCCCG
>DATBYI010000663.1:0-4265 GCA_036513815.1 Solirubrobacteraceae bacterium | reverse complement strand
CACCCCGTCCGAGATCTGATCGGCGACCTTGTCCGGGTGCCCCTCGGTGACGGACTCGGAGGTGAACAGGAACTCGTTATCGGCGTGGCTCATGGGCGTCTCGTTTCCTTGTCCTAACGGGATTTTCTCTCGGCGGCGCCTGACGGCGGCGCGTTAGCGGGTGATCTCGAGCAGATAGGCGGGCATGACATCCAGAGCGCCGAGCTTCAGGTGATAGGCGTCGGATAGCTCCTCGACTCGAGCGATCTGATCGCGCGCGTCGTTGAACAGGTCGGTGAATTCGAATAGGCCGAAGTCCACGACCCGAGCCTGATAGCCCAGACGCTCCAGCAGCTGCGTGGTTCGCCGCTCGCCGATGATAGAGAGTTGCATCACGTAGGCGGTGCCATCGTCCGCCAGGGCCTCGGGGAGCATTTTGATCAGATGGTCGATCAGACCGCGCCCCCAGTAGTCGAGCGGGCGGTGTGAGACGACCGGCTCAAACGGGTCGACGGGCGTCTGATAGAGGCTGGCCACGATCACGTCGTAGCGCTCCTCAGGTACCCACGGATACAGATCCTGGACCGCCGCGGTGACACGGTCGGCCACCCCGTTTCGAAATGCGTTCGTCATGGTGTTCTTGACCGCGTCCGCGCTTATGTCGAGGCCGTGCACATGCGCCGCGCCGTTACGCGCCAGCTGGACGGTCAGCAAACCGGTGCCGCAGCCGATGTCGAGGCAGCGCTGGTGGGCCCCGACCGCCTCCCGATACAGGTACTTCCAGACAGTCAGGCTGCCCTGGGTGGGGACGAACACGCCGGGCTCGACGGTGATGTCCGGGAAGTCGAGCGGGTACATGAGCCGGCCGCGCGCGTCGGTCCAGCGCGGCGCGGGACGAGAATCGGGGCCGCGGGCACCCGAAGGCCGGCCAGCTGCGATCGACTTCGCGCCCTCATCGGGCAGCGCCTCGGGCCGGGCGTGGCCCGGCTTCGTGCCGTCCAGCGCGGCCCGCGCCGCTGCGATCTGCTCGGGTCCGACGCCGCAGCACCCGCCGACGATCTGAGCGCCCTCCTCACGCCAGCGCAGCGCGAGCTCGGCGTACTCCTGGGCGCCGACGCCGACCTCGCGCCAGCCGGCCGCCGACAGGTAGCCCAGGTTGGGGTACACGCCGAGCGGCAGGTCCGTGAAGTCGCGCAACCAGGCGAGCATCCCGGTGACGTGGTCGGGAGGAAGGCAGTTGATGGCCAGCGCGCCGATGCCCATCTCCTCGAAGCGCCGCGCCGCGCGCCCGAACGCGTCGCCCTCGGGGCCGCCCCAGTGCTCTCCGTATACGCCGCACACGCCGTGGCGGCAGCGGCGGAAGCTGAGCCACACGGGCAGCCCGGTGGCGAGCAGCGCCTCGACGGTGGCGTACGTGGAGGAGCGCACCAGCGTGAGCGTCTCGACGAGGATCAGGTCGGGCGCGTCGTGCTCGAAGGCACGGGCAAGCAGGCGGATCGTCTCCCGGCCATCGGGCGTGTCGACGTCACCGTTGATGCTGAAGGCGACCGCGACCTCGTTGCCGCGCCCGCCCTCCTCGGCCGCCTCGCGGGCCAAATGCACCGCGCGGCGCGCGACGTCCATCCAGTGGATTGGCTCGCTCGTCTCCCACATTCGCGCCTGGCCGTCGCGCAGTGCTGTCGGAAGGCCCCACGTGTCGGTGCAGATCACGTCGCAGCCAACGTCGACGTAGCGCCGGTGCACGGCCTTGACGTCGGCCGGCGCTTCGAGCAGCGCGGTCAGGCCCCACAGGTGCTCCTCGAGCTCGGGGCGCTCCCCCGCGACGCGGATCAGCTCGGTTCCCGTGGCGCCGTCCACCATCACCACCTGGTCGGTGCCGATCAGCCGGGCCAGCCGCTCGTACCGGCCCTCAGTCCCTCGCTCGGCGCCCATCGCGGTCAAATTCGTCGTCACTCTCTTCCTCCCTGGGATGCGGACCCCGACCGCCCGAGCGGCTGGCGAACCGTCACAGCTTGCCGCCGAGACCGTCGCTCCGCCACTCTCACAGCGCCGGATTACCCTAGACTTTAGAGAGGGTCCGAAGGCAAGGCCTCCGAAGCCGTTCGGCAGACCATGTTGGTGCTACCTCTCGATCGGACAGGTAATTCCGGAGTAAGGAGCAGGGTGGCGGCCGCGTCGCCGCTGTACCTTCTCGACCGTGTCTGCGACGGCCAAACCCCAGGGCGCGTCGACTCCGGCGGAGTTCGAGTCGGTTCTTCGCCGTGCGGGAGCGGTCGTGTCGCCGCGCGACGGCCGGCCGGTGGCGATCAACTTCGGATCGGCCGCCGCGGAGCTCGCCGTCTGCGTCAGGACGGTTGGGCTGGTCGATCGCTCCGACCTGAGCACGCTGGCGCTCGAGGCGCCCCCGGCGCAGCTATCTGCGCTGGTCCGGCGGCTCGTGGGCGCCACCGTCTCCCCGGGCGGGCTCGTGACGGCCGGCAGCGCGTGGTGGTGCGGTGCGATGGCCGACCGGTTGCTCGTCGTCTGCGACCCACGCACGGCGGATCGACTGACCGACGGCCTGCGCAGCGACGCGACCCGGCACGTCGTCGTCCGCAACCTGTCAAGCGAGCTGGTCGCGGTCGGGCTGCTCGGTCGCAACACCGCCCAGGTGCTGAATTCGCTCGGCGTGTACGGCCCGTCGGGCGATCCGCGGGCGGCGAAGCCGTTCGCGCGCGGATCGGTCGAGGAGATTCCGGCCTGGTGGCTCCTTCAGACCGACCGCCGCGCCCTGGCGCTGGTGGACCGCGAGCGCGCCGGCGAGGCCTGGCTGGCCATCGAGCGAGCCGGACGGCCGTACGGGATCAGCTGCGTTGGACAAGAGGCGGCCGCGCGCTACACGCTCATGGAGCGCCTGCGGCCGGCCACCCTTCCGTTCGTCTGAGCTTCACGGGGCAGCGTGTCGATCGCCGCTAGCGCGGCCGACGGCCAGCGCGCGCTGGCCGAGCTGCTCGCCCTCGAGCGCGAGATCGTCGAGGCCACGTACGTGCGTCGGGCGGACGCGCTCGAGCGAGTGGCCGACGCGGTCCGGCGACTGGGCGAGGTCGGCTCGCCGCAGGGCATCCTCGATCGCGCGACCGACGAGCTGGGGACGAGCTCCGAGTTCGATCGCGTCGTGCTCGGCGAGGTGCGCGGCGACGAGCTGCACGTGCGCGCGCTGTGGAGCGACCCGAGCCAGGACCGGGACGCGGCGGCGGGCTGTCTCGAGACGCTACGCGCTACACCCGTCCGGCTCGAGTATCCCTCGATCGAAGACGAGGTGGCTCGCGGCCAGCGGACCGAGATCGTGCAGGTCCGGGCGCCTCGCTCACGGGCCAACAGGAGGCTCGCCGAGGTGCTCGACTGGGACGCCTACGTGGTCACGGCGCTCGTCGTGCAGGGGCACACCGTCGGGCTGCTCCACGCCGACTCCACCGCCACGGGCGCCGCCGCGCCGAGTCGAGCCGTGCCCGACGCCCTCGACGCCGAGGTCGCCGCTCGCTTCGCCGAGGGACTCGCCGGCGTGTTCGAGCGCGCCGTGCTCCGCGAGATGCTCCAGCTCCACCACCACGAGCTGCGCTCGGCGGTCGAGTGGATGAGCGCGCGTCTCGGCCAGCTCGGGAGCGGGGCGGCGGACCCTGCTGCCGCCGGGCGCTTGGCGTCTGATCTCGGCGCCATCGACGCACTGACGGCCCGCGAGCTCGACGTGCTGCGCCTGCTCGCCCGCGGCCGGACGAACCTGGAAATCGCGCGAGAGTTGGTCGTCCGCGAGGGCACCGTCAAGTATCACGTCAAGAACATCCTGCGCAAGATGGGCGCCACGAGCCGGGCCGACGCGGTCTCGCGCTATGCCCGCGCCGGGCGCGACGACGCGCCGTGAAGCTCGCGCCGTGAAGCTCGACGATCAGCTCGAGCGCCGGCTCGGCGAGGAGGCAGCGCGGGCGCGGGACCTGCTCGGACTCCCCCCGCGCCCCGACACCGACCTGGCCGATCTGCGCGCGCTCATCGGCGCGCTGCGAGAGCGACTGCCGGCGGCCGAGCTCGCCGGCGGCTCGATCGAGGAGCAGGAGATTGCGCTCGAGCGTCTGCGCCAACGGTTCGAGGCGCGCTTCGGCGCGCTCGACCGCGTCCAGACCGCCGTCGCCGAGCTGCGCGAGGTGACCTCTCCGCGCGAGATGCTCGTCCGCGCGCCGAGCGCCCTGTGTGGCGGGTCAGCTTTCGAGCGGGCCGTTCTCAGCCTGGTCAAGTCGGGACGGATGGTCGCCGAG
>DATBYI010000662.1:0-4238 GCA_036513815.1 Solirubrobacteraceae bacterium | reverse complement strand
CTCGTCGACGAGGGCTTCTTCGCCAATCGCACGGACTTCATCCGTACCGCGATCAGGCGACAGCTCGAGAGCCGGTCGACCGCTGTGGACCGAACTGTGGCCCGGCGCGAGTTGACGCTCGGGAGCCAGCACTACAGCCGTCGCGACCTAGAGGCGATCCGCGCCTCGGGTGGCAAGGTGCAACTTCGCGTCCTCGGGTTGGCGACGATCGCCGAGGACGTCTCGCCCGAACTCGCACTGGCGACGATCGACGCGGTCGAGGTACTCGGGGCGTTTCGGGCGCCGGCGGCGGTAAAGGCCGCACTCGCGGCGCGCACCACCTAGACCACGGCCTTAAAGGGGCATACATGAATGAAGGTTGGAATAGAACGATGGGGGAGGCGCTGGGGCTTACTCGCGCGGGGCAGTTGGCGGAGGCCACGTCGTTGCTGCAGCACGGTCTCGCCGGTACACGTGGTCGACCACGCCTTGCGCTGACCGAGTGCACTGAAGCCCGACCGGCGGCTCGCGCTGGTGCACAGTCGCCCGCTCCCGCTGACTCCGGCGGCGAGAGCCATCGCCGCCACCACACCGAGACCGCGGGGACGCGCAGGTACGACCTCTACGTTCCTTCGGGCTATCGCGGCGACCCCGTTCCTCTCGTCGTGATGCTTCACGGCGGCACACAGAACGCGATCGACTTTGCCGCCGGCACGCGCATGAACGAGCTAGCCGAACGCCATACCTTCTTGGTGGCGTACCCGGAGCAGTCCAAGGCGGCGAACCAGGGCGGCTACTGGAACTGGTTCTCCCCGGCCGACCAGCGCACGGGCTCCGGCGAGCCGGCGATCATCGCCGGGATCACCCGTCAAATCATGCGCGAGGAGTCCGTCGATCCTGACCGTGTCTACATCGCCGGGCTGTCCGCCGGCGGCGCGATGGCTGCGGTCATGGCTGCGACCTACCCAGACCTCTACGCCGCGGTGGGCGTGCACTCGGGCATCGGCTACCGGGCGGCGCACGACGTCGGGTCCGCCTTCGCGAGCATGAGGACGGGGGGGACACCGACCGCAACCGGAACGGTGCCGCTGATCGTCATCCACGGCGATAAAGACGCGATCGTGGCTCCGATCAATGCCGAGAAGCTGATCAGCTGCCGGCTTGCGGCCGGGGACGTCACAAACCAGGACGGTCCGGTAACCACACGAGCCGACGGCGGCCGGCCGTTCACCCGAACTGTCTACTACAGCGTCGACGGTGTCGCCGTCGCCGAGTGCTTGATCGTTCACGACGGCGGGCACGCGTGGTACGGCGGCAATCCCTCCGGGTCTTACACCGACCCGAAGGGCCCCAACGCGTCCGCCGAGATGATCCGATTCTTCCTCCTCCACGAGGGGACCTCCCATCGAAGCTGACGCCCGATCGGAAACGGACGACCTCGCTGGGACGCGGCACCTACGCAGAAACGCCTCCACCCCGAGGCCGGGGCGGAGGCGCCTGGCTACTGACTCGTCCCGCTAGGGCCGAGCGATCATTGTGATTAGGCGTTAGCTGTTTCGCGCTCGGTCGCCTGGATGACGGCGGCGCGGTTCTTGTGGGAGCGCTCGTAGGCACGGGCCCGCTTGATGCGGTCCTCGTCGCCCTCGCCCAGCACAGCGTTGACTTCGTTCACGTTCAGCTCGTCATACCCCGCCCACGGCTCCTCGCGACGCAGGGCGCTGGTGCGCCCGAGCACCGTCGAGCGGTTCTGATTCTTGCGCTCGTAGGCGTCGACCTTCGCCAGGTCGATCTGGGATAGCCCACTCAGCTTCTCGAGCACCTCGGCGGCCGTGAGGCTGTCGTAGCGCGCGATCGCCAGGTCCTTCTCGGAGGCCATGGCGCCCTTGATCTGTCCCTCCGCCTGAGCAACACCGGGAACCTTGCGCGCCTGCCGGGCAGTGCTTCGGGCGCGGGTGTTGGCCCGACGGGCGGTCTTCTTGACCTGCCGTTCGCCCTCGCGTACGGCATCGGCAGCCCCGGTCTGGCTCAGGTCATAGGAACGATCACCATGTACATCTGCGCGTACGACGGCCTCGGTCAGCTTCGGGATCTCGCGCATCACGCGCTCCAGCATTTTCTCCTCGTCGGAGCGGATCGATGCCGCGAGCTTGGCGGTCGGTTCATCGCCCACTGCACGGGCGAGATGCTCAAGCGCGGTATAGGTCGCGATCTCGAGCGCCTCGGCCGCGCACGCGTCCTTGGCGTTCTTGAGCACCTTCTCCTCGCCGCCGCTGCCTCGGGCCAGGTCAAACGGCATCTTGGCCAGCGCGAATGTCTGTGCCAGCGCGTCTTCCGCCCAGCCCATCGCGGTCTGGAACGGATTACCACCAGGGCCGAGATCGGCCACGCGAGCATCGATGCGACGCGCGTGATCGCGGGTCTCGACGAGATGGTTCTCGAGCGCATCCCGATATCTCCCATGCGGGGTGATCGCGATCTGCGCCTGAAGCACCTGGACCAGGCCAAGCTCTGAGGCGTGGGCCTCGTTCAAATACTGCACAACCTTCTGTTCTGACTGACTCATCAGTCGTCCTTTCGCTCGTTGGTGCTACAAGGTCAGGCTTCGAGGCGCCGCACCTCGTGCTCCGGGGCGTGGTGCGGGTCCGAGAGCTCGGCGTCTACTTAGCCTTGCGTTCGGCCTTCGTGCGGCTGGCGGCCTCGCGCAACCGGCGGGCCTCGTCTTTCGCTGCCAGGGCTGCTTCCCTCTTGCGAAGCGCGTCGGCCTTGGCGTCAAGGGCTTCCAGCCGCGCCTGGGGCGCACGCTTATTGACTGCGTCATCAACACGCTTAGCGGACGTTTTGCTGGCAGCCAATCGCTCGTTCTCGATTTGTTCGGCGTGGCGCGTCTTTTCGTCGCGCTCGCGCTGGGCTGCGTCGTGCTTAGTTTTCGCACGCAGTTCAGCCTGTGCGCGCTGGCGGGCGACCTGGTCGTAACGCTGCTCCAGCCGAGCATCAGCCTGCTCGATCCTCATCTCAGCCTCGGTTCGCAGCGCCTGCCCCTGCTCGCGCTCCTTCAGCGCCGCGCGTCGCAGTTGAGCGTCCTGGCTCAGGACTGAATCGCCGAGGATCGTGCCCGCGAATGCTCGCACCGCCGCGTCGGCCCGATCGAGGGCGAGCCTCGCGGTGGGCTGAGCACCGGTTCCGTTTCCGGGCAGCCAGCCGATCGCGGCGTCAAGCGGCACGCGGACGAGCCTCAGAGAGTTCTCAACCGCCGTTCCGGGAATTCTTCGGGCGTTCATCGGTTCTCCTCGGGGTCGATAATCGCGGCCGTCGTGTCGGCGCGACGGGCTTGCTGCTCGAGCCGTATGGCTTCCTCGGCCGCGTTGATGCGGTCGCGCTCCGCGCGCTGTTCCGTGCTCAACGCGGCGGACTCTTCCGCTTCGCGCTGGCGCTCTGCCGCGGCCTTCTTCCGCTCCGCCTCGGTCTGCGCGGTGCGCTCGGCCTCGTGGCGGTCCCGCTCGATCTGTTGCTCGCGCTCGTGGACGGCGACTTCGTTCTCGAGGCGACGGCGCTCGATCTCCGTCTCGGTCTTATCCGCCTGCAGTTTCGCCTCGGCGTCTCGCTGCCGGGCCTCGGCGTCACTGCGGTCCGCGTCCGCCTCTGCGTCGACCTGGGCCTGCTGCAGGCGACCTTCGCGCGCCAGATCGCCATTGCCGATGAGCGAGCCGGCGGCCTCCTTCGCCTTGCCGGCGATCCGGCCAACCAGACCACCAGCCGTCTGTTCAGAATTCTCTTGATCAGTCAAATCGTTGTCTCCTTCGAAAATGGTGGGGCGATCTGGCAGCCCCGCGGGTGGCGCCGTGTGCCGGCCGCCCGCGCGTCGTTGGCAGCGACGCGCGGTGACCGGCCGTAAACGGGCCGTCTGTGCGTCAGGTGCGACGCCGACCGCGGCGGCTGAAGCCCCATCCGCCAGTAAGAAGCAGGACTAGGAGAATGATGATGATGATGGTGAGCATGTCACCCCCTATGCCTCAGATTGTGTTGGCTTTGGCACTGGGTGCCTTACTTACTTGTTCTTCTTGCTGGCGCTGAGCGTGTCGGCGACTTTGTCGACCTTGTCCTTGACCGTCGCCTTACCCCGATCGACCTTGCCCTCGTTCTTGAGGTCGCGGTCACCGGTGAGACTGCCAGCAGCCTCCTTGATGCGGCCCTTACCTTCGTCTACGTGCTTGTCAGCCATGCGAATTGCTCCTTGGTTCGAGTCAATGATTTGACTATCG
>DATBYI010000661.1:0-3447 GCA_036513815.1 Solirubrobacteraceae bacterium | reverse complement strand
CGGGCGCGCCAGCTCTTGAACTTGAGGATCTCGAGCACGTAGATGAGGTAGACGCTGGCCGCGAACGCGATCAGGACGATCGCGGCCATCACCAGCAGCCAGCCGAGGTGGTAGGTCCCGCGATGGTTCGAATACGGGACGAAGCGCAGAGCGACGGCGACGCCGGCCAGCATCAGCGTCCAGCCATACAGATAGGCGACGGTTCGCCGTTGACTGAAGCCCATCCGGGCCATGCGGTGGTGGAAGTGGTTGAGGTCGTGCGACCAGGGCTTGCGCCGGTATTTCAGGCGCTTGGCGACGACGAACCCGGTGTCGAGGAACGGCACGGCGAGGATGATCAGCGGCACGACCAGAGTGACGACCGCGCCGGTCTTGACCGAGCCGATCACCGCCACGACCCCGAGCAGGTAGCCGAGCAGGTTCGCCCCCGAGTCGCCCATGAACACGCTGGCCGGATAGAAGTTGTGAAACAGGAAGCCGAGCGCCGCGCCGGCGGTCAGCGCGCCCAACACGCCGGCGCCGCTCACATGCAGGGTGAAGGCGATGATCGCGAACGCCGCCCCGTCGATCGTGCACAGGCCCGCGGCGAGCCCGTCGACTCCGTCGGAGAAGTTCACGACGTTCATCAGCCCCACGAGCCAGATCACGGTCAGCACGCCGCCGGTGTTGGGGAGCTGCTGGGTCCCGATGAACGGGATCGTCACGTCGGTCACCACCGCGTGACCGACCGTCACCACGATCACCGCCGCCGCTACCTGCCCGAGCAGCTTCACGGCCGGCACCAACGGGCGGACGTCGTCGATGGCGCCGACCAGCGTGATCAAGCATGCCCCCGCGATGATCGCCCAGGTGTGGACGGTCCCGCTCGAGCCGGGCGCGGTACCCGCCGTGTGATGAAGGCTGATCGTCCCCGGCAGCCACAGTGCGGCGCCCACAAGCACCGCGGCGAGGATCGCCAGCCCGCCCAGGGCGGGAGTGGGTCGCTCGGCCAGTCCGCGCTCCGAGGGCATCACCACGGCACCGATTCGCCGGGCGAACCGGGCGGTGAGAGGCGTTAGCAGTGCGGCGACGGCCGTCGCCACCAGGAATGCGAAGAAGGCGTCCCAGTACCGCATGCCGTGGGGGAAGCATGGCAGCAGCGCAGGACTTCTGGTTTTGGGGTGCGGTGGCGCGGGCCGGGGAGGGTGCGGTGGCGTGGACGATGGCGGGTGCGGTGGCGCCGGTTGGGGCTGGGGCGGCGCTGGCCGTGAGGGTGCCGTGGCGCGGGCCGGGGAGGGTGCGGTGGCGCCGGCTCAAGACCCCCGCCCCGCCCGCCGATTACAGGCGCAAACGTGCTATTCTGACGTTAACGTAAGAATCAGATTTCGGAGGATCATGTCATCATTGCGTTCTTTCGCCGCCCGCCACGCCACACGAGGCGATGGCGCCAACGGCGCCCGGCGGATCGGCGTTGACGCCGGGCACGACTCTTACAAGTGGTGGGCCCTGTCGTGCACCAGCCTGGGAATGCTGCTGGCCACGATCAACTCCGGGACCCTGATCATCGCGCTGCCCGACCTCGAGCGGAGCCTGCACACCAGCCTGCTCGAGCTCGTCTGGGTAATCCTGGTCTACATGATCGCGTCGACGGTGCTCGTGCTGAGCGCCGGCCGACTGTCGGACCAGTTCGGGCGTAAGCAGGCGTATATCGGCGGCTTCATCCTGTTCGCCTTCGCGTCGCTTGGCGCTGGGTTTGCCGCCAACGGCACCCAGCTCATCCTGTGGCGCATCCTTCAGGGCGTCGGCGGGTCGTTCCTATTTGCCAACGCCGCGGCGATCGTCACCGACGCCTTCCCGCGCGAGCAGCTTGGCCTCGCGATGGGTACCAACACGATGGTGGCGGCGGTCGGCCTCGTCATCGGCCCGGTCCTCGGTGGCGCCCTCGTGGCGATCTCGTGGCACTGGGTGTTCTGGTTCAACGTGCCGTTCGGCCTGGCCGGGAGCGCGTGGGCCTGGCTCGTCCTGCATGAGGTGAGCGGCCGCTCGGAGGACAGGTCGTTCGACGCGCTCGGCACGATCACGTTCCTGGTCGGGCTCACCGGCCTCGTGTACGGCATCTCCAAGGGCGGAATCTCCGGGTGGAGCAACACCGGCGTGGTCGCCGGTCTGGTCGCGGCGATCGTGCTGCTCCCGGCATTCGTGCTGATCGAGCGTCACCAGCGCTCGCCGATGCTCGACCTGAGCATCTTCAAGAACCGGCTCTTCTCCGCCGCCTCGGCGGCCGCATTCACGAACGGGCTCGCGCGCTTCGCGCTGATGTTCGTGTTCGTCTTCTACTTCCAGGGTGTTCAGGGCAACTCGCCCATCCTGGCCGGGGTCAAGCTCGCGCCGCTGGCGCTTGGGATGCTGATCGCCTCGCCGCTGGCCGGCATCTGGGCCGACCGGCGCGGGTCACGCGGCCTCGCCGTGCTCGGCATGATCGTGCAGGCCGTCGGCCTGGCGCTGATGACCACGTTGGAGCGGGACACGACGTACGTGGCGAGTGGCATCTACATGATGATCGTCGGGATCGGCTCGGGCATGTTCAACTCGCCCAACACGGCGGCGATGATGGGCACCGTGCCGGCCCACCGGCGCGGAATCGCGGCCGGCGCACGGGTCCTTGTCCAGAACACGGGCGCCGTGATCTCGATCGCCTTCGTGCTCGCCGTCGTGACCTCGTCGGTCCCGAAGAGCGTGCTGTTCGCCGTATTCTCCGGCCTCGCCAACCACATCACGAATGCTCAGCTCGTCCCGTTCATGTCCAACATGCACACCGCGCTGTGGTGCCTGGCCGGCATCTCGGTCGTCGGCGCGGTGATCTCAGCGGCCAGGCCCGCGCACGTGAAGAGCGACGCCACCGCGACGACAGCCCCGGAGCAGCGTGACCGGACCCGGCAAAGCCAGCGGGAGGAGGCTGCCGCATGAGCGCCACCAGGGCAAAGCCGCTGCGGATCGGCGAGCTCGCGGAGCTCCTGGGCACCACGCCCCGCACGATCCGCTACTACGAGGAGATCGGCCTTCTGCCCGGCGCCGAGGATCGTGCCCAGGGCAAGCACCGGGCCTACACCGAGGCCGACGTCGAGCGGCTGGGCGAGATCATCCGCCTGCGTGACCTGCTGGGCCTTCCGCTCGAGGAGCTCTCGACGCTGCTCGAGGCCGAGGCGGCGCGGGCCGCGATCCGGCGCGAGATTCAGCTGACCGAGGATCCGGACGAGATCAAGCGCCTGCGCGAGCAGGCCCTCGGGCACATCAATACGCAGCTCGAGCTGGTGCGCCGGCGCCGACGCGAGCTCGAGCAACTCGAATCTGAGCTGGTGGCCAAGCGTCGTCTCGTGCAGCGACGCCTCGCGGAGAGCGAGGAGTGAAGGACTCCGGCGTTGACCGCCGGACGACGTCGGTCGATGTGGACCGCCGGGCGATGGCCAC
>DATBYI010000660.1:0-8648 GCA_036513815.1 Solirubrobacteraceae bacterium | reverse complement strand
GTCCAACGATCTCGTCTTTACGACGCTCTACGACGGTGAGCTGATCGCGCTGAACCGCAAGACCGGCGCGATCGTCTATCGCCACCCGGTGCCCACGTCGACCAACTCGCCGATCGCCATCGCCGGCAACGCGGTGATCGTGCCCGCGGGGGGGCCGGTCACGAAGACCGCTAGCGGCGACGCGCAGGTCGTGGCGTATACGGTGCGGTAGCCGGGCGTTTAAACAACCAAGCGATTGGTCGGATCACGACGCGCTGTTCTGCTACGGTATGCGCCCGCCGCTCCGGCTCAGGACATGTCTTCCGCCACGACCGACCCACGATGAGCAGCACCGAGGACCTGATCGAACTCGAGGCGATCGAGCGTCTCGAGGCGGCTCAGGGATACGAGCGAATAGCGCACTCGCACCTGCCGGAGATCGAGCTGACCGCCGAACGAAGTGCAACCGGGCGGTGGTCGCTGTTCGAATACCACGCCCCGGCGGCCGGCGGCCCGGCCGACAGAATGCACCGGTTCGCACAGTTGTCGGTCGAATACGAGAAGGTCAACCGGCATTGGCGGATCGCCGACAGAACCACGACCCCGCTCCGGGACGACCACGCGATAGTCGCCGCCGCGGCCGTCGATCCTCCTCAATCGCTCACCCGCACCTGGCTACCGGCCGGGGAGGCGACGACGATCGACGATCTCGTCGACGTGGAAGCGATCAAGCAGCTGAAGGCGCGCTACTTCCGGTACCTGGACACGAAGGACTGGATCTCATGGCGAGCCCTGTTTACCGACGACGCGCGCTTTGACGTGCCGAGTGTCGTCTCAATCGACACACCAACCGACGACTTCGTTGAGGCGGTGGCACGCGGCATGGCGAGCACCCGGACGGTTCACCACGGGCACGTCCCTGACATCGTGCTGACCGGCGCCGACACAGCGTCTGGAATCTGGGCGCTGAACGATTATGTGGAGATGCCTGTGCCGTCACCGCAGGCCGGCGGGACGTACGGCGTGCGTGGGTATGGTCACTACGAGGAGCGCTACCGGCGCGACGCCGGCGTGTGGAAGATCGCTCACCTGCGCCTCAGCTATCTGCGCCTCGACCCGCTCCTGCGCCCGGCGATCGAGCAGACCGACCTCGGGCCGGCCGTCTCGGACGCGTGGCTGGCGGACGCTCCGCTTCCCGACGCCAGCCGCCTGACTGACCTACGTGCGATCAAGCAGCTCAAGACTCGTTACTTCGGCGCAGTGGATGGGAAGCGCTGGAGCGAATGGCGCTCCGCGTTCACCGACGACGCCGTGTGTTCGGTGAGCGGCGGCCCCGACCAGCCGGTGGATGACTTCATCGCCTCCGGCCGCGAGCGGATCACGGACGCGACGACGATTCATCACGGCCACATGCCGGAGATCAGGTTCACGGGAGCCGACACGGCACGCGGGATCTGGGCGCTCTTCGACTATGGGCATTGGCCCATCGACGGCAGCGGCTACGCCGGCTACGGTCACTACGAGGAGGAGTACCGGCGGGACAACGGCGCCTGGCAGATCGCCTCGATGCGGCTGCGGCGCCTACGCGTCGATCCGATGCCGGCGGGTCGCCCGCTTGAAGGCGCTGAGGACACCTAGAGCGCCTACGGCTGGCCGGCGCGGGTGGGCGGGACACTCAATCCAGAGCGCACGAACCGCGTGGCGGTGTCGCTCAATTCCTCCACCGAGAACTCGCCCCCCGGCTTGTACCACCGGTACATCCAGATGATCGTGCCGAACACGCAGTTGCTGAGCAGCTTCGGGTCGAGGTCGCTGGCGACATCGCCGTCCGCCTGTGCCTCTCGAATCAGGTCGGCCACATAGCGCTCGTGCACTCGGCGCCGGGAGAGAAGCTCTTTGCGGCGTGGGTCAGTGAGCTGGTCGATGTCGTGGTAGTAAACCGAGATCCGTGTCAGGTTCTTCGCGTTGTACTCGACCACGCGCCTGGCGTAGAGCTCGAGGCGCTCGATCGGAGAGAGCTGCTCCTCTGCGCTGAGGAGCGCGAGCAGGGCGTCCACCTCGTCGTGGATGACAGCGATCAGGCGGTAGAGCAGATCTTCCTTGCTGTCGATGTAGTAGTAGAGGCTGCCCTTGAGCATCCCCAGGGCGTCGGCGACGTCCTGGACCGTCGCGCTGGCGTAGCCGCGCTCGTAGAAGATCTGGGCCGCGACGTTCAGCACCTCCAAGTCGCGCCGGCGGGGCTTGGTGCCGTTGCCGGCGCCATCCTGGGCCGGTTTGGCGGGCGATTTCGGGCCGTTCGAGGGCACCGCCCGATCCTAGCGCGAAACTGACACGCATTACCAACCGATTGGTTGGAATGGTAGTATTGCGCGCCCTTCCAACCCTAACCTCCGCCGCAATATCGAGACGACGCACATGAGCACGGAACGGCAGAATTGGCTGATCACGGGCGCCGCCAGCGGTATCGGGCGCGCGGTCGCGCGCGCCGCTCACGCCCAGGGGGGCCACGTCGTGGCCGTCGATCTCGACGAGGAAGGTCTCTCGGCCCTGGCGGACGAACTCGCCGGCGTGACGACGGTCGCGGCCAACGTGTCGCTGTCCGAGGACGCTGACCGTATCGCCTCCTCGGCCGGGGACGTCGACGTGCTTGTCAACAACGCCGCGATCATGGACCGGATGCTGCTGGTCGACGAGACCCCTGATGATTTCTGGAATCGCCTCGTCTCGGTGAACCTGACCGGACCGTTTCTGCTCTCCAAACGGGTCCTGCCCGGCATGGCCGAGCGCCGACGCGGCGTGATCGTCAACGTCTCCTCGATCGCCGGCCTGCGCGGCACGTTCGCGGGCGCCGCCTATACGGCGTCGAAGCATGGCCTGGTTGGCCTGACAAAGAACATCGCTCACACCTACCGCACGGACGGCGTCCGATGCGTTTGCGTCTGTCCGGGCGCTACGGGCTTCGGCTCGAAGGGTGCGATCGAGGAGGGTGCGGGTTTCAGCGAACGCGGCCTAGCGCGGGTCGGGGTCATGCAGGACGAGACGCTCGTCGGGCATCCCGAGGAGGTGGCCTCGATCATCTTGTTCGCGGCGAGTGACGGCGGGGCGCGCCTCAACGGCACGACGCTGATCGCCGACAACGGCGCGTCGGTGTGACCGTCGGGCGCGGCAGCTGAACGGACGGTCTCAGCCGCGATGTCGAGTCTCAGCTGAGCGTTGATGTTGCGCTACAGCGTCGAAGGGCCGGTCGCATGGGCGACGCTCGACCGGCCGGAAAAGCTGAACGCAATGACCCGGCAGTTCTGGGGGGAGCTGCGCGCGGTATTGGCGCGGGCCGAAGATGACTCGAGCGTCCGTGTGCTGGCCTTCCGCGGTGCGGGGCGCTGCTTCTCGGTGGGCGGCGACGTGGCGGGGTTCGGGCAGCTCGGCGACGCGGCCGAGCGGCGAGGTTTTGTCCGGGACGCTCTGGGCGCGCTCGCCAGCGTCGACGCGTTTCCGAAGCCGACGATCGCTGCGGTCCACGGTCACGCGCTTGGCGGCGGATGCGAGCTGACCATGGTGTGCGACATCGTGGTCGCCGATCAGACGGCGCTATTCGGTACGCCCGAGGCCACCGTCGGCCTCGTGCCCGGGCTGGCCGTGGTGCGAGGGCTCGCTCACCTGAACCTGCACTGGCTGAAATATCTCGTGTTCACCGGTGAGACCATCGACGCGCACGAGGCGAAGGCGGCCGGTCTGGTGAATCGTGTCACGCCGACGGGTGGCCACGAACGGGCGGCGGCGGAGCTCGCCCACATGATCGCCAAACGAGCGCCGCTTGCCCTCGCCGTCGGCAAGGCGCTGCTGAACCGCCACGCCGGCGACGGTTATGGTCACGCACTCGAGGCGGTAACCCTTCTGCAAGGCACCGGCGATTTGGCCGAGGGCGTGTCGGCGTTCGAGCAAAAGCGTCAACCTCGCTTCCAGGGAACCTGAGCTCAGTGTCAACGAGCGATGAGCAGGTGGGTGAAGCGGGCGATCTCACGCCGGGCAACACCATCGCCGATCTCGAGCAGCGCCGCTCCCGTGCGTTGGCCATGGGCGGACCCGAGCGCATACAACGACATCACGAGTCGGGTCGCCTGACCGCGCGAGAGCGACTCGAGCGGTTGATCGACGCCGGCTCTTGGTCGGAGCTCGGGCTGCTGGCCGAACCGGAGCTACGGCGGGCGGAGCTTGTCGCGGCCGACGCCGTGGTCACCGGGTTTGGCCGGATCGGTGGCCGGAGGGTCGCGGTGGTCGCGGTCGACGCCACCGTGCTGGCGGGAACCACCTCACCGATCACCATGCAGAAGCAGGACCGGATCGCGGCTTGGGCGGGACGTCGCGGCATCCCGCTGATCTTCCTGGCCGACAACGACGGGGGCCGTCTGCCGGACGTCCTCGGGTGGCGATTCTCGCGTGTCGCGTTCGACTTCTCGACCTTCCTGCAGACCCCGGTGGGATGCCCCGAGATCCCGCGCATGTGTGCTGTCCTCGGCGCCAGTTTCGGCGACTCGTCACTGCATTCGGCGATGAGTCACTTCGTGGTCCTCAAACGCGACGCGGCGATCGCCCTCTCGGGGCCGCCGGTGGTCAAGGGTGCGATCGGCGAGGACGTAAGCGCGCAGGAGCTGGGAGGCCCCGAGGTCGCCTCGGAGGTGAACGGGAGCGCGCACCTGGTGGTCGAAGACGAGCGGCAGGCAATCCACGAGCTCCGCCGCTTTCTCAGCTATATGCCGGATTCCGCGGCTCTCCCGGCGCCGGTGGCACCACCGGCGGACCCGGCCCGCGATCCGCAAGAGCTCGTCCACCTCGTTCCCGAAGACGGCAGACGGGGCTACGACATGCGCAAGGTTCTCGAGGCGATCGTCGACGGCGACTCGCTGCTGCACTGGGGCGAGCGCTTCGGGCCAAGCCTGCTCTGCGCGCTCGCACGCATCGACGGAAACGCGGTGGGAGTAATCGCCTCCCAACCACAACAGCGGGCCGGTGTGATGGACGTCCCGGCGCTCACCAAGGAGGCCCGGTTCGTCGAGGTGTGTGAGACGTTCAACCTGCCGATGATCTTCTTGCAGGACGTGCCGGGCCTGATGATCGGCGTGCATGCGGAGAAGGCGGGTGTCCTGCGCGCCTATGAGCAGGTGGTCACGCGACTCGCGCGCGCCACCGTGCCGAAGATCGCGGTGATCGTCCGCAAGGCATACGGCGGGGGTCATATCGCGCTTGGCGGGCGTCCGGTCAAACCTGACCTCCTGCTCGCGTGGCCGACGGCCGAGATCGGGTTCATGGCGCCCGAAACCGGTGTCCAGACGGTTCATCGCCGTCGGCTCGCCGAGATGCTCGAACAGAACGGTCGCGAGGCGCATGACGAACTGGCCGCCGACCTCGAGGCGGCCTGGGCCGCGGAGTCAGAGCCGTGGGAGGCCGCGCGGCACGTCGTCCTCGACGACGTGATCGACCCGCGCCAAACGCGGGAGGCGATCATGGCCGGGGTCGAGTTCGGTTGGGGCAGCGGCCCACGAGTGACGCAGACCGGCTGGCGCTCCTAGCCGATGTCGGGAATGGTCAACTAACGCGCTTTGCGCGAGGAGGCTCGACTGGTGGGCTGACCCTTGAGCCCGTAGCGAACGAAGCGGGCCGAGGTGTCGGTCAGCTCCTCGATCGAGACACCGCGACCGGGCTTATACCACCGGTACATCCAGATGATGGTCGCGAACACGCAGTTGTTGAGCAGCTTCGCGTCGAGGCTGGGATCGACGTCGCCATCGGCCTGCGCCTCGCGAATCAGCTTGGTCACGTACTCGTCGTGCGCCCGGCGCCGGGTGAGGATTTCCTTGCGACGAGGGCCGGTCAGTTGGTCGATGTCGTGGTAGTAGACCGAGATCTTCTTCAGGTTGCGCGCGTTGTACTCGATCGCGCGCCTGACATAGAGCTCAAGCCGGTCGGCCGCCGAGATGTCCTGCGCTTCCATGACCTCGGCGAGCACGTGATCGACCCCGTCGTGGATGTCGATCATGAGGCGGTAGAGCAGATCCTCTTTGCTGTCGATGTAGTAATAGAGGCTGCCCTTGAGCATCCCGAGCGCGTCGGCGACATCCTGGACCGTCGCGGTCGCGTAGCCCCGCTCGTAGAAGATGGTCGCCGCGACGTCGATCACCTCCGCGTCGCGCCGCCGGGCCTTACTTGCGCCGTCCTTGCGCATCTCCTCGGCCGGGGCCTTGGTCGCAGCCGCCCTACGAGGCATCAGAGCAGCCTCCGGCTAGCAGCACACGTGACCTCACCCATACCCCACATCTTATCGGCGGATCCGGACCGATACGGCCGGTCGTTCAACCCTTTGCCCTCGGCACAACCGCGGTCAGGCCGGACGCCGCGACTGTGCCGCGGCGCGATCGATCAACAGAGGCTCACCATCCATCGGAGTCGTCTGCGACCACAGACGGGTGGCGTCGCGGATACGCATTCGCCATCCGTCGGGCGTGCGCACGTACTCGTCCTCGTAGCGGACCCCGAGCGTCTCGAGCGCGTCGCCTTCGCCGTTGCCAACGACGTGATAGGCCAGGCAATAGGTCGTGCCGGTCGCGCTGTCGCCATTGAGGACGACTCGATGGGTCGTGATGTTGTGGAGAGTGGCGACGTAGAGCTCCCCGAGCAGCCGGGCGATCAGGGCCACGCCGGCGGGACCTTGGAAGACGCCGAGCGGGCTATCCCGCCCCGGTGCCCTGACCACGAGTGCGCCGTCGGGGACAAATAGGCGACCGAACTCCTCGAGGTCGCCCCGATCCATCGCGCTCGCGTACGCCTCGACCAGGCGTCGAAGCTCGAGTTGCGCCCCATCCGGACCTTGCACACCCTCCATTGCGGAGATTCTACCAAGCGATTGCTTGACGTAGGGGATCGCGTGGGCCAGTATGGGAAAGATGAAGGTCGGTCTCGGCCTGTGGACGATGCGCTCGACGGCGGCTTTCCCGGCGTCGTGGCCGCAGCTCTACGAGCAGTTGCGAAGCGACGCCCGCCTGGCCGAGTCGCTCGGCTTCCACTCGCTGTGGATCGCGGAGCACCACTTCTGGTACGACGGGTGGACGCCGGCGCCACTCGTCGCGGCCGCGTCGGCGCTGGCATCGACCACGACCCTGCACGTCGGCACCGGAATCCACCTGCTCCCGCTCCACGATCTCGACCGGGTCACCCCGCAGTTGATCGGGCTGAACCGGCTTTCGGGAGGCCGGCTCGAACATGGCGTCGGGCTCGGCTACCGCGCGTCTGAATACGACGGCTACGGGATCTCCCGGCGCGTGCGCGGGAGGCGGATGGATGAGGCGCTCGAGCGACTCTCTGCCTTCGGGGACGAAGCTCCGCCGGTCTGGGTGGGCGGATTCGCCGCCCCCGCGGTGGAGCGCGCCGGACGGCTCGGACTGGGCCTCATGCTCCCATCGACGCTGACGGCCGACCAGTTGCGCGAGTCAATCGAGAACGCACGCTCGGCCGCCGCCGCATCCGGAAGGTCGGTGCGGATCGGCGTGATGAAGTACGCGTGGGCGACGGACGGAAGCGAGGAAGAGCGTGCCTGGGCAATCGAGACCCTCGGCACATTCACGCGCGAGTACTCGGGAGCGTGGTTTGCGCTCAGGGGGCGCCCCGGCTTCGAGGTCCCGGAGCTGCTCGAGGCGCAGATGCGACGCTCGGCGGACACGGCGCTGATCGGCTCCTCGCAGGAGTTGGCCGACGAGCTCGACCAGCTCGCAGCGGTCGGGGTGGAACTCTGCGTTCTGCACCTGATCGGTGACGGCCGGCCCGCGCAGCGACTCGACACGATGGAGCGCATCGCGCACGACGTGCTACCCGCCCTCGGTGAGACGGTGCCCGCATGAGGCTCGGAGTGGTTCTGGAGGCGCCGACGATCGAGGACCTCGTCGCGCGGGCACTGGTGGCGGAAACCGCCGGCATCGACCTGGTCTGGTTCACGGCGGGCGCCGGCGGTGAGGCCGCGCTGCTCAGCGCCGCGGCGGTGGCCGCCCGTACGAGCGTCATCCGGCTCGCGGGCTGCGTCGGAGTCGGCGGTCAGCCCCTCGCTATCGCCGAGGCCGCTGTGGTCTGCGATAACTGCTCGGGCGGCCGCGTGGTGCTCGTCCTTGAGGACGACGAGAACGACTCGGAGTTGCTGGCCGAGAGCGTCGACGTGGTTCTCGCTGCAACCGCGCCGCGTCCGTTCCGCCACGCCGGCACTCGCTGGAGGATCCCGGCCAACCTCCCCGAGAACGATCACCACGAGGAACTGATCGTGGTTACGCCGTACGCTGTGCAGACCGAGCTTCCGGTATGGCTGTTCGGTCACGCGTCGGCCCCCGTGGCCCGGGTCCGCGGCCTTCCCCACGTCGCTGGTGAATTTGATCCGCCTGACGTGACAGCCGCCGCTTGGAGCCAGACCGACGACTCGCTTGGCCTCGCGGCGCGCCGGCTGCGCCGCCCCGCGGTGCGCTGGCTCGGGACCGACGAGGGCGGCAAGTTCGATGTCGACGAGATCGTCGGGCGGCTGCGCGCCGATCGACGGGCATGGGGCTTGGATACGGCCGTCGTGCACCTGCCGCCAGATCTGGACGACGATGCCTGGAACCACGCCATCGACGGCCTCGCGCTCGAAGTCCGCCCAC
>DATBYI010000659.1:0-7566 GCA_036513815.1 Solirubrobacteraceae bacterium | reverse complement strand
AGCCAACGGCAACGGCCTGCCCATCGCGATCATCCTCGCGTTCATCTCGATCGCGATCGGGCTCTCGGTGGCCCTCGGTTGGCACCCGAAGCCGTTCCTGGCGGCGGCAGTCGTCCTGAATCTCGCGTACTGGGTCCTCGGGCAGGGCTTCGGCGGGATCTTCCAGGGCGGCGCCACCGACCCCAACGCGGGTTTGCTCTTCGTCGTGTTCGCCTATGCGATGTACGCACTCGCCCCGTACCAACAGCCGGGTACCGAAAGCGCCTGGGCGCAGTCTCGATCGCCGGAAACTCGCAACTCTCCAAGGAGGCGCCACGATGTCGCGACGCCATAGCCTCGCCCGGGCCGCACGACCTGCTGCGGCGATCGCCGCGTTGACGGTTCTGCTCGCGGCTTGCGCCAACGCGGAAAAGAACCTGACCGTCCCCTCGTCGACGGCGGCGTCCACGAGCTCGGGCAGTTCCGGTGCCACGGCCGGCATGAACATGGGCTCGAGCACGACCAACGCCGGGAGCGTGTCGGTCGACGGGGTCAAGGCCGTACCCACCCAGCCGCTCGGCTCGGCCGACTGGCAGGGGATGAAGATCAGCGCCGAGGCCACGACCCCACTGCCATTTGTGATCTACAACGGAACCAGTGAGCAGCTGGTCAAGGCGGGCCCGAAGTCGAGCTTTCATCTGATGGTGATGCTCAACGACGCGCAGACCGGCGTCGCCATTCCGTACGCGAGCGTCTGGGCCACCATCAGCCAGAAAGGCAAGATCTACTACGACGCTCGCCAGTGGCCGATGATCTCGCGATACATGGGCCCTCACTACGGAAACGATGTGAGTGTCCCCGGAGCCGGCACCTATCAACTCAGCCTGCTCGTCAGCCCACCCGTATCAGCGCGGCACGTCGAGTATGAGAATGTGTGGCTACACCCTCATCGGGTGAACCTCACCTTCCACTGGACGCCGCCGTCATGAGTTCGACGTCATCGGGAAGGGCGGCGCGGCCGTGCTGAACCGGCGCCGCTTCCTGCTTGGCGCCGCGGCGGTGGCCGGTGGGGCGGCGGCCGGGATCGGCTTGGACCGTGCTCTCACGAGCGGTGCCAAGCCGATCCCGGCAGTTGCTCTTGGCCGTCAACCCGCCGGCCTTCCGGCTCGGCAACACGCCTGGACCGCGACGCTCGCGCGCGACGGGGACGGAAACCCCGTATCGCCTCGGTTCGATCGGCTGGTCTTCTTCAACGTCGAGGGTCACCCGGGCCTGACACTCGTTCGACTACTCGAGGCCGCGTTGCGGACTCTCGAGCGCACCTACGAGTGGGGACCGTCCGGGCTGCTCTTCACTGCAGGCTGGGGTCCGGGTTACTTCGAGCGTTCGCTGCACTCACCGTCACCGATTCCGCAGGCGACGGGGTTGTCAGACTTCGAGGCACCCGCGATCGACGACTACGACCTCTGCCTGCACCTGGCCTGTGACGACGAGCGACGCCTGGCAGCGATCGAGGCCGCGCTACTCGGCACCGCTCCGTTACGCGGCGCAGACGGGCCGCTCGACATCTCGAGCGCGCTGCGCTGGCAGGAGTCGAGAACCGGATTCGCCGGAAACGGGCTTCCCGCCCAGCGCCAGGAGATCGGCGGGATCCCAGCCGGCAACCCGGTCCCGAAGGGCGCACCACTGTTCATGGGCTTCAAGTCGAGCCTCCGCCGTAACCAGGCGAGCGAAGATGACGTCACCATCCAGGGCGGGCCGTTCGCCGGCGGAACGACGATGCAGGTGAGCTACATGCGCCTCAGTCTCGATACCTGGTATCAGAACCTCTCAGAGCGCGAGCGCGTCGCCCGGATGTACGCCCCCCAGGTCACGCCGGAACAGGTCGCCCGCTTCACCACCGACGCCAGCAGCGACCCCCAGCTCCTCGACCAGGCGATCAGCCACTACGGAGTCATCGGGCACGCGCAAACATCCGCCCGGGCCCGGCGCAACAACAAACCGCTCATCCTCCGCCGTGACTTCAACACCATCGACGGCGGCCAAGCCGGCCTGCACTTCGTCTCGATCCAGCGCACGATCGAGGACTTCATCACGACCCGCAACGCCATGAACGCGTCATCGGCCCAACTCCAGAACCCCAGCATCACCGACACCGTCAACAACGGGATCAACGAGTTCATCTTCGTCGTGAAGCGCGCCAATTACATCGTCCCTACTCGGAGCCAGCGCTCCTTCCCGCTCCTGCCAAGCCGTCGAGAGGCGCTGGACTAGCCGTCAATCCGACCCATTCGCCAGCTGCCTATGCCTACCGAGTCCCGACGACTCCGCCGAGCCGGTTGGCCGTGACAATCTGCGCCTGGTCCTCGGGCGCCGGCGGTAGGTTGCGCATCAGCGCCGCCACGAACTCATCCTCACCGGCACAGCCAAGCGCGTCGTTGTGACGGCGCTCGAAGCCGATGGTCGAGATCGGGTTGGCTGACAAGCCTCGCCCGCACACGGACCCCGAGTAGTGCGACGGATACAGCAGCACGTAGTCGGGCAGGGTCAGCAGCCTCTCGGTGATCGACCGGTACGACATGCGCGCCATCTCCTCCGCCGTGTGCTCGCCGTGTGCGTGCAGATCCGGACGGCCGGCGTCGCCGACCAGGAGTGCATCGCCGGTCAGCACCAGCCACGGTTCATCGCAGCGACGGTGGTCGGTCACCAGGTACGCGTGGTGCGCCAGCGCATGGCCCGGAGTCGCGATCGCCTGGACCTCGGTGTTCCCGAGCCTGACCACCTCTCCGTCGGCCAGCGCGCGATGTTCGAACTCCACCCCGGTCCCCTCGGGCAGGTAGGCCGTCGCCCCGGTGCGCGCGACGAGCGCAGCCATGCCCGAGACGTGATCGGCCTGCACGTGCGAGTCGAACACCGCGACGATCGGTGCAGCCTGCGCCTCCGCCATTGCGATGTAGGCACCGACCAGGTCGACGTGCGGCTCGAACACCGCCAGCTGTGGATACGTCTTGCACCCGAGCAGGTACGAAGCGCACGCCGTTTCGTCATTGACCAACTGTCGGAAGAACACCTAGACCTCCAAGAAGCGGATGCTCGAGCGCCGCATTGTCCTCGCACCGTCGGCGAGATCGTCGTCCTACGCTACTGCCCGCAAGACCGCGGTAGTGACGATCGCGAGCAGGAAGACGACGACGAGCGACTGCCGGAGTCGGAGCGCGATGGCGCCAACGCCGACCCCGGCGAGCGTCCGCCAGTCGGCGCTGTAGCGCCCGTTGGCGTCGAACAGATCGGTGACGACAAGCGCGGTGAGCATCGCGACCGGGAGCAACCGCGAGATCCGCTGCACGCGCGCATGACCCAGCACCGACGCGGGCAGCGACATGCCGGTGAGCTTCAGCAGGTAGCAGCCGGCCGATGCGGCCAGGACGGTGGCCCAGAGCGCGCTCACCGCTCTCGCACCTCCGGGCCGCGGCGCGGGCGCGTCGGCAGCAACCCGGCGACGATCGCGACTCCCGCCGCAGCGACGATCGGAACCCCGGCGGGCACGAACCGCACGAGTCCGAGCGTCACTACGACCGCGCCAAGCGCCGTCGCTCGGGCTCGGTCGTCTGAGAGCTGAGGCCACAGCAGAGCGAGAAAGATCGCCGGAGCGGCCGCGTCCAACCCGAGCGCCGACGTGTCGATCCCGCCCCCGACCAGCGCTCCGGCGATTGTGCCCACGTTCCACAGCACGTACAGCGTCACGCCCGTGGCCCAGAAGGCGAAGCGACCGGCGCGCGGGGTTGGCTGGGCGACGGCCATCGCGGTGGTCTCGTCGATGACGAAATGAGCCGTCCACAACCGGCGCAGGCCGCGCGGCCCCAGGATCCGGGTCACCGGCACGCCGTAGAAGGCGTTGCGCAGACCGAGCAGGAGCGCCGCGGATAGCCCGGCGAGGGGCGCTCCGCCGGCGGCCAGGATCCCGACGAGGGCGAACTGGGACGCGCCCGTGAACATGACCGCGCTCATCGCGACGGCCTGGCTCACGCTGAGCCCCGACGTCGCGGCGACGGCGCCGAACGTGAGGCCGAACGCGCCGGCGTACAGGCCGATCCCGGCGGCGGCGCGGATTATCCCCGCGCGCTCGGGAAGCGACTCCAAGGCGACGGCCCCGGCGCGCCTCGCGGCCGAAGATGTGACGGCGGCGCTCATCACGAAGACATTAGTGCCGGCTTCCGGCCACGCGATAGCGAATATCGCATGCCCACGGGCCTTTTGCGCAATTATCCAGCAGTGTGGACGCCATAGATCGCAAGATCATTGCTGAGCTGCAACGCGATGGCCGCTTGTCGAACGTCGAACTCGCCGACCGAGTCGGGCTGACGCCTGCGCCGTGCCTGCGACGCGTGAGACGGATGGAGGCCGACGGCGTGATCGCCGGCTACACGGCGAGGATCAACCCTGAGGCGATCGGGCGGGGATTCGAGGTGCTCGTGTTCGTCGACCTCGTACACAAGGACCGGGCGACCTTCGAAGCGTTCGAAGCCGGGGTCGCGGCACTCGACGAGGTGACGGAGGTGCGCCGGATGTTCGGCCTGCCCGACTACCTGATTCGCGTCGCCACCGCGAGCCTCGAGAGCTTCGAGGCCTTCGTGTCCACCAAGCTCGGAGACGTGCCGGGCCTCGACAAGCTCGACTCGCACATCACGATGAAGCTGGTCAAGTCGCCGGACAGTCAGATCGCGTCGGTGCGAGCCCTGAAGTGACCGGCTCGCGCAGCAATTACACAAATTCGTGACTTTGTCGTGAACGGATTGTGAGTGCCTTGTGAGCGGCGTGGACGCCGCCGGCGAGCCGATTTAGGATGCCCGCCGGCGTCGACCGGGCCGTGCACAGTCCGTCCTCGCGCGTCGCTTAGAGCAGGGCAGCGCGCGTGGGCGCTGCCCGTGGAACTCAAGGCTGGTGGTGCTCATGCGGGAAGTAAGTCGGCGCAGGTTCCTCCAACTCGCCGGAGGCAGCGTCGCGGCGACGATGCTCTCGGACAGCATCGCCCGCGCGCTCGCCATCCCAGGCAACCGCAGGACGCGGAGCATCGAGGACATCGAGCACATCGTCGTGCTGATGCAGGAGAACCGGTCGTTCGACCACTACTTCGGCGTGCTGCGGGGCGTGCGCGGGTACGGCGACCCTCATCCGGTCACGTTGCCGAGCGGCAAACCGGCCTGGTACCAGGCCGACGCCTCCACCGTCACGCTTCCGTTCCGCCCCGAGGTGAAGGGCGACAACCTCGCGCTCACCTTCATCGAAGATCTGGCCCACGATTGGGACACGACCCACCAGATGTTCAACGGCGGCAACTGGGATCAATGGATCCCGGCCAAGGGCACCACGTCTATGGCGCACCTGGAGCGCAAGGACCTCCCGTTCCACTACACGCTGGCCGACGCGTTCACCGTATGCGACGGCTACCACTGCTCGATGCTCGGCCCGACCGATCCGAACCGCTACTACATGTGGACCGGATGGGACGGCAACGACGGGCAAGGCGGCGGCCCGGTGATCGCGAACGACGAGCTCGGCTACAGCTGGCAGACCTACCCGGAGCGCCTGCTCAAGGCCGACGTCAGCTGGAAGATCTACCAGGACGTCGGGCTTGGCCTGACCAAGGCCGAGTCATGGGGCTGGACGTCGGATGCCTACATCGGCAACTACGGCGATAACTCGCTCCTGTACTTCTACCAGTACCAGAACTCGACTCCGGGGAGCCCTCTACACCAGGCGGCTCTCACGGGGACCGACGTCAACGTCAGCGGCGGCTTCTTCGACATCCTCGCCTCCGACGTCAAGAACGGGAACCTGCCGAGCGTGTCGTGGATCGTCGCGCCGGAGGGGTACACCGAGCATCCGGCGTGGCCCGCCGGCTACGGCGCGTGGTACACGGCAGGCGTCCTGAACGCGCTCACCAGCGACCCCGAGGTGTGGTCGAAGACCGCCCTGATCATCACGTTCGACGAGAACGACGGCTTCTTCGATCACGTCATCGGCGCTTACCCGAACGTGGGCGATCTCGCCGGCGAGTCGACCGTCAACCTCGACAACGAGCTGTTCAACGGCAAGGCGGGGGCTAATCCGAACGGCACCCCCACGAACGGGGTGGTGGGACCGTACGGCCTCGGCGTCCGCGTCCCGCTGCTCGTCGTCTCGCCGTGGAGCACCGGGGGCTGGGTCTGCTCGGAGACCTTCGACCACACCTCGCTGATCCGCTTCATCGAGGCCCGGTTCGGCGTGAACGAGCCGAACATCACGCCGTGGCGGAGGGCCGTCTGCGGCGATTTGACCTCCGCGTTCGATTTCGAGAGCGCGTCGGACCGCGTCCCTCCCGTGCCGCCCGTCGTCGATAGCTACAACACGCAGGCGGCATATTCGAGCTACCACCCGGTGCCGCCCGCGGTCCGGACGGTCCCGACGCAGGAGCCCGGCGTCCGCCCCTCGCGCCGTCTCGGCTACCGGTTCGACGTCGGCTTTGACCCCAACCCGAAAACGCTCAATCTCAAGATGCGCAACCCCGGTCGGCTCGGCGTCGGCCTGCAGGCACGGTCGCTCACGGTCGCCGGCGCGCCGTACAGCTATACGGTCGGCGCCCGCGACGAGCTCACCGCCCAGCTCCCCAACCCGGGCAACTACGACCTCAGCATCCACGGACCGAACGGCTTCTTCCGCCACTTCGCCGGGTCGGCGGCAACGGTCCTGCGTGTCGACGCGTACGGCGACCACGACGGCGGCAGGCTCACCCTCCGGCTCACCGACGAGGGGGATAGTCCTGTCTCTCCTCGCCGCCGGCAGCCCGTAGTCGTCGACATCGCCGACGCGTACGGCCCGAACCGGCGGATCAATTTGGAGGGCGTGAGCGAGATCACCGTCGACACGAGCCGCTCGGGCGGTTGGTACGACATCGCCTTGACGACCGCGAGCGATCCCAGCTTCAGCTACCAGCTCGCGGGGCGTCTTGAGTGCAGCGACCAGCTGACGAGCGATCCGCAACTCGGGCGCCCGTAGGCGACTCGACGACGCAACACCCCAAAAGTCAGGAAATCACCAGCGCACTAGCTCCTGACGACGCGGTTCAATTTGCGTCATGGATAACCATGGACGGAGGAGGGGCGGATGAGCGCGGCCGCGCGAACCGGTGCAAAGACTCGTCCAGCGCCGTTCGGACTCTTCGGCGACGAACGACTCGCCCAGCGCGTCGGCGCGGGCGACGAGCGGGCGTTCACGGTTGTCTACGAGCGCTACCACCAGATGCTTTACCGCTACTGCCGCTCGATCCTGCACGACGATGCCGATGCCCAGGACGCGCTTCAGTCAGCCTTTACCGCGGCATTCGCTGCGCTGCGGGCCGGTCAGCGCGACGCGCCGATGCGTCCCTGGCTCTTCCGGATCGCACACAACGAGTCAGTTTCCGTGCTCCGACGGCGCCGTCCGGCATCCGAGTTGGCAGAGGCGTCCGATCGCGGGACCGCGTCGATCGAGGACCTCATCGCCGAACGAGCGGAGCTCTCGGTTCTGCTGCGCGACCTGCGCGACCTGACCGACCGTCAGCGCTCGGCG
>DATBYI010000658.1:0-5575 GCA_036513815.1 Solirubrobacteraceae bacterium | reverse complement strand
CCCGCCTCGAGGCGGCCCGCCCGAGCCGGCGCACGGCGGCGCGGCGGCGGATTGCCTACGGCGGAGGCCTCGCCGGCGCCCTCGCGGTGGTGGCGCTCGCCCTCATCCTGCTGCTGCCCTCCGGCACGCCCGGAGCGCCGTCGGTGTCGGCCGCGGCCGCTCTCGCCACGCTCGGTCCGACCCAGGGCGCGCCGGCCCCCGACCCGACCGGCCCCGGAGTCCGGCTCAACCAGAACGTGGGAGACGTGTACTTCCCGAACTGGGCGTCGCGCCTGGACTTGCGAGCCGTCGGCCAGCGAACCGACCAACTGGGCGGGCGAACCGCCGTGACCGTTTACTACGAGTGGCGGGGCGAGAAGATCGCGTACACGATCGTGAGCGCACCGCCGCTGACCGAACCGGCGACGGCTCCGAGGACGTGGCGGAATGGAACCGAGATGCGGACCCTGACCGTGAACGGCCGGCTGGTCGTGACGTGGCGGCGCGCGGGCGACACCTGCGTGCTGTCCGGGACCGGGGTTAAGGCCGCCGAGCTGCAGATGCTGGCGGCGTGGAAGGTCCCGGCGGACCGTCACTGATCAACTCGCGAGCCACGCGCTGCCGGGCCCGGTGAAGGCGCGTGGTGATCGTCGCCTCGCGGACGCGCAGGGCGCGCGACGCCTCGCGGTAGGACAGGCCGACGACGTCGATCGCGACGAGCGCGTCGCGAAAGTCGTCAGGCAGTCGCGAGATCGCCGCGTACAGCTCAGCTGACTCGAGGCGCGCGTCCGCCGCCGGCGCAGTGCGGTCCTCGATCAGATCGAGGTCGTCGGGGAGCGGTGTCGTCTGCGGGCGCCGGCCCGCAGCCCGACGTTGGCTGAAGAACGTGTTGCGCAGGACGCGCAAGAGATAGCCGAGGTCGTCCTCGGAGCGCAGGAAGCGCGGCTTTCGCAGCACCCGCGCGAACGTCTCCTGCACGAGGTCCTCGGCCTCCTCGCGTGAACCGCACAGGCTCCACGCCGCGCGATAGAGCCGATCGATGTGATCGCCTAGTGCCTCGGGATCGAGCTGACGTTCGCCGGTCATCCGTTGGCTGGGCCCCAGCATACGAACGCCGGGCTTCGCTGTGGGTTATGGCGAGCGGTCGGCGGCGCCTGACGGTGGCGCCTTGGGGCGACTCGTCGGCGGTGCCCGACGGTGGCGCCTCAGTCCTGAAGATCAGACAGTGGGCGCGGAGGCGGGCCCACGTACTTGGCCGTGGGGCGGATCAGCCGGCCTTCACGCTTC
The DNA here is from genome assembly GCA_036513815.1 of Solirubrobacteraceae bacterium. Classification (GTDB taxonomy): domain Bacteria; phylum Actinomycetota; class Thermoleophilia; order Solirubrobacterales; family Solirubrobacteraceae; genus Palsa-465. The sequence goes on along the minus strand of DATBYI010000658.1, from coordinate 4,309 downwards.
TGTTCGAGGATGTGCGCCGACCAGCCCGCTGTGCGGGCACACGTGAACATCGGCGTGAACAGCTCGGACGGGACCTCGGCGAAGTCGAGCACGACGGCGGACCAGAACTCGACGTTGGTGGCGAGAACGCGATCGGGGCGGCGGGCCTGGAGCTCGGCCAGCGCGGCCTCCTCGAGCGCCTCGGCCACCTCGACTCGGGGCGCGCCCAGCCGGCGCGCGGTCTGCCGCAGTACGCGAGCTCGCGGGTCCTCGGCCCGGTAGACGCGATGTCCGAAGCCCATCAGCCGCTCGCCCCGGTCGAGCAGATCCTTCACGTAGCGCTCCGCGTCGCCCGAGGCGGCGACGTCGTCGAGCATCTTGAGCACGCGCGAGGGCGCGCCACCGTGCAGCGGACCCGAGAGGGCTCCGACGCCGGCCGACAGCGCCGCCGCCACGTCGGCTCCGGTCGAAGCCACGACACGGACGGTGAACGTCGAAGCGTTCATCCCGTGCTCGGCGGCGGAGATCCAGTAGGCGTCAATTGCCTCGACGTGGCGTGGATCGGCCTCGCCGCGCCACCGGATCAGGAAGCGCTCCGGGATCGACCGCGCCTTGTCGATCTCCCGCTGGGAGACCGGTGGCTGGCCGATTCCACGGGCCGATTGGGCGACGAACGACAGGGCCATCACCGACGCCCGCGCGAGGTTGTCGCGCGCCTCCTCGTCGGAGATGTCAATCAGCTGCCCGAAGCCCCACTGGGGCGCGAGCATGGCCAGCGCCGACTGCACGTCGACCCGGGGATCCCCGGAGCGGACGATCAGCGGATGGGGCTCGGCCGGGGGCAGGCCAGGAAGCAGCTTGCCGTCCACGAGCAACCCCCACACCTGCTCGAACGGCACCACACCGACGAGTTCCTCGATGTCGACTCCGCGGTAGCGCAGCGCGCCGCCGGCCCGGTCGGGCTCGGCGATCTCGGTGGCGAAGGCGACGACGCCTTCGAGGCCTGACTGGACTTCGGCAGTGGCGGTCATGGGGGGGTGTCTCCTCGAGAGGCGGGCAAAGAAACGCTCCCGGCGGACTCCTCGTCGGGACGGCAGATGCTTCGACAGCGTAGCCTGGAGGCTGGGTCACGCGAGTCGTACGCGAGCCGTCCCGCGCGGATAGCCTTTCGGCCCGTGTCCGAGCTGCTCCTGCGCTCAGCGACCGAGCTCGCCGCGCTGGTCCGCAACGGCGACGTGTCGGCCCGCGAGCTGGTCGAGGCCTCGCTGCGGCGGATCGACGAACTGCAGCCAACGATCAACGCGTTCACCCACGTCGCCCACGAATCGGCGCTTGCCGAGGCGGACGCGATCGGCCCCGACGACCGCCGGCCGTTCGTGGGTGTACCGATCGCGATCAAGGACAACCGGCCCGTCGCCGGCATGCCGCTGACGATGGGCAGCGATCTGTTCGGCGACTTCGTCCCCGACCACGATGCGTATCTGGTCCGCCGGCTACGGGAGGCGGGGTTCGTGATCGTGGGCAAGACCTCGCTGCCCGAGATGGGGATCCTGCCCACCACCGAGCCGCGCCGCTTCGGACCCACGCGCAACCCCTGGAACCTCGAGCGCACTCCGGGGGGGTCGAGCGGCGGCGCCGCGGCGGCGGTCGCCGCCGGCATGGTCCCGGTGGCGCACGGCAACGACGGCGGCGGATCGATCCGGATTCCGGCCGCGTGCTGCGGGTTGATCGGCCTGAAGCCGGCTCGCGGGCGCGTGTCGGTAGGGCCGGACGGCGGGCACAGCTTCCTCGTCTGCGACGGCGTGCTGACGCGGACGATCGAGGACACCGCGCGGCTCCTCGACGTGCTGAGCGGTCCCGAGCCCGGCGACACCACGTGGGCGACGCCTCCGCCGGCGGCCGGCTACACCGCGCTGGCCGAGCTCGATCCCGGGCAGCTCAGGATCGCCGTCGCGCTCACCCCTCCGCTCGAGGACGCCGCCGTCGATCCGGTGTGCGAGCAGGCGGTCCGCGACGCCGCGGACCTGCTCGAGTCACTCGGGCATCACGTTCGTGGAATCGATCCGCCATGGCTGGGCCTCCACCTGCTCCCGGAGTTCATGCGCTCGTTCGGGCCGCTCGTATCGCTGAGCACGTGGCTGGGCGGTCAGCTCGCCGGGCGCGAGCCGACCCTAGAGGACGTCGAGCCGCTCACCTGGGAGCTCTACCAGCATGCGCTCGCGCAGGACACGATCAAGTACCTCGCGGCAGATTCCCGGCTCCAGGCCGCGGCGCGCTCGATCGTCACCGCGCTGTCGGATTACGACGTCCTGCTCACGCCGGCGCTGGCGGGCCGCCCGGTGCCCGTGGGTCAGATGACCGGTTTCGGCGCTGACCCGATGGCCGACTTCCGCCGGTCGGGCTACTTCACGCCCTTCACGGCGATCGTCAACGTGACGGGGCAGCCGGCGATCACGCTCCCGCTCTATCAAGGCACGGATGGCCTGCCCACCGCCGTACAGCTGATCGGGCCTCCGGCGCGCGAGGAGGTGCTGCTCAGCCTGGCGGGACAGCTCGAGTCCGTGCTGCCGTGGGCCGAACGCACAGCGTCCTTGTGACGCGAGTATCAAGCGCCGACCCACGTTTATTCGATGCGGGCAGCAGGGTGCCCACGACGTCCGCCGTGTGATCGGGTGGGCTGGCAGGTCGGGCACCCGCTGCACCGTCCAATTCGATTGAATTTTCGGCGGTTGCGTCTTACTGGAACGGCACGAGGTGGTACGTCTGCCCGCCGTCGGTCGTGTAGTAGAGCCGCTCGTTACCCGAGGCGACCGATCCGACGTATCCGAGCGCGACGCCATGGGTCGCGTCCGTGAACCCTAGGTAGGCCCACTGCACGATCCCCGACGGTCCCACCGGGGTCCACGTCGTACCGGCGTCGCCGGTCCGGTAGAGCTGGTTGTAGCCGACCACTGCGGTCGTGTTGGACGCCGCGGCGAATACGGCCGAATTCGGCAGAGGTGGCGCGCCAGAGCCGTGGACGCTGGCGAAGTTCTTCCCGAAGTCGCTCGAGTACCACACCCCGCTCTCGGTGCCAGTCGCGCAGTGCGCCCAGATCAGCGGCGGGGACTGCGACTGGAAGTCGCAAGGCAGCCCCGGGGAGGGGGCAGGAACGCTCCCGAAGCTCGCCCCGCCGTCGTCCGACACGAGCAAGTCGGCGCCGTACCCGGGTCCGCTTGCGGATTGGGCAAGCACCTCGTGGCCGAGGGCCCACAGACCGCCTGAGACCCGACCGGCCGCCGTCACGGTCGACCACTGGTCCTGGCCCACCGGGGAGCGCATGAGCTGACCAGCGGAGCCGGGCGGAGGGCTGACGATCGCGTACACCTCACCGTCGGAGATCGCGAGGTCCGAGACATCGCCACCGACGTCGACCGGGTGCCAGGTCGCGCCTCCGTCGTGGGTGGCGTACAGATTGGGGCCGTAGGCGAATCCGTCGCGCAGGTCGGCGAAGCGGATCTGCGAGTAACCGGATGTTGAGAGGCGACCGGCCAGCGAGGCACGCGGAGCCTCGAGCGCGATGAAGGAACGGCCTCCGTCGGTCGTGCGGAGGATCGCGCCGCACGGTGGTTGTAGGCCGACGAACGAGCACGGAGCAGCCCCCAGTACCCACCAGGTGAGTTCGCTGATCGCGGTGAACGACTGCGGGTGGAAGTTGCCCGGTAACGGGAGCGAGACTGGTCCGGTCGGCTTACCGGGGACGGTGGCGGAGGTGTGAGTCGAGGTCGCCGTCGTTGTGGCGGTTGCAGTCTCGCTCCGGGATGCGGCGGGAGTCGCGTGCCGTGGCGAGTTGCCGACGTTGAGCACGATGATTGCCACCACGACGGCTGCGACCGCGACCCCCGCCACGACGGCGAACACCTCTGAGCTCCGTCGCCGCGGTGGGCGGGGCCCGCCCGAGCCGCCAAACGCTGGTCGCCGGGCGCGCAAGCGCCGAGGCGCTCCGCGCTCGGTCAGCTCGGCCAGCTGCTCCTCGATCTGGTCCAGGTAGTTGCTCATGCCGATCCGGTCTCCTCGAGTTGCTCGCGCATTCGAGCCAGGCCGCGGCTGACCCGCTTTCGGATGACCATTTCCGAGCAGCGCAACTCGGTGGCAATCTCGCTGTAGGGGCGCTCGTCGAGCACTCGTGAGCGGATCGCCAGCCGCTCGTCCTCGGGCAGATCCTCGACGAGTCGCAGAAGCGTGTCCGAGCCGCTGTTTGCCACCTCGACGATCCGCTCGAGGTCACCATCGTCGAGCGCCACCGCGTCGAAGCCGAGGCGATGCCTGGCGCGCGCTTCGACGCGACCCC
>DATBYI010000657.1:0-10034 GCA_036513815.1 Solirubrobacteraceae bacterium | reverse complement strand
AGCCAGTTTCCGAGCGGATCGCTGCTCGTCTCCTCGAGGTGGAGGAAGTAGGCACGCTCGGCGATCTCGTTGTACGACGGCATGCGCGGCTCCAGCTTCGGCTTGCGCGATCGGGTGCGTCGGACGGTGGGCTTGGTCAGCTTCTCGGTCATGTTCATTCTCCGGTTCGAATCAAGGGGTTGCAGCGTGGGTGGCGGCGGCCCCACCTGCCCAACTTTTTCGACAAAACCACGCTGACCCCTCCGAGCCCGCTGGGCTACTGATGTCCGGCGATGGGGTGCGAGACGTAGAGCTCCTCGAGCCGCTCCATCTCCTCAGGACTGACCGACAGCTGTTCCGCGGCGAGTGCGTCCTCCAGGTGCGAGAGCTTGGTCGCTCCGACGATCGGCGCGGTCACGCCGGGCTTGTGCAGGAGCCAGGCGAGGCCGAGCTGGACCGGCGGAACGCCGCGTTCCCCGGCCACCTCGATGAGGCGATCGATCACGTCGAAGTCGAGCTCGGGCTTGTACAGGTTCTCGCCGAACGCATCCGTCTGCGCCCGCGTCGTCAGGCGCTCGCCCTCGCGGGTGCGATTGCCCGCGAGCAGCCCGCGCGCCAGTGGGCTCCACGGGATGATCCCGACACCCTGGTCCAGGCACTGCGGGATCATCTCGCGCTCCTCCTCGCGGTAGATCAGGTTGTAGTGGTCCTGCATCGAGACGAATCGCGTGCGGGCGACGTGCTGCGCCTTCGCGAACTGCCACGCGAACATGCTGCTCGCGCCGATGTAGCGCGCCTTGCCCGCGATCACCACGTCGTGGAGCGCGTCCATCGTCTCGTCGATCGGGGTTGTCGGGTCCCAGCGGTGGATCTGGTACAGGTCGACGTAATCGAGCCCGAGGCGGCTCAGCGACGCATCGATCGACGCCATGATGTGCTTCCGAGACAGCCCGCGCCCGTTCTCACCCGGCATCGTCCGTCCGTGGACTTTGGTCGCGACGACGTACTCCTCGCGCATGCCGAACAGCTTGGGCAGGACCCGGCCCGTGATCACCTCGCTCTGGCCGCCGTTGTAGACGTCGGCCGTGTCGAAGAACGTGATCCCGCCTTCGACCGCGCGGCGGATGATCGGCTCGGCCTCGGTCTCGGCCAGCGCCCAAGGCCGGCTCTCGTGCTTGCCGTAGCTCATCATGCCCAGGCAAATGCGCGATACGCGCAGGCCCGTCCTGCCGAGGTTCACGTAGTCCACGCTTCAGCTCCTTTCCGGTTGTCGATCGGGTCAGCCTCACAAGCTACCCCGCGATAGGCTCGCGCCGCCAACGACCCGACAGGAGTAGTGAACGTGAACGTTTCCGCGCGATTCGACGTGACCGGGTTCGGCGTGATCGTCACCGGTGGCGCCAGCGGCCTGGGCCTGGCCTACGGCGAGGTGCTCGCCGCGCACGGGGCGCGAGTCACGCTCATCGACGTCAACCCCGATGCCCTCGCCGAGCAGACGGAGCGCTTGCAAGGCGAGGGCTTCGATGTCCGCAGCGCCACCGCGGACGTGACGGACCACACCACCCTGGACCGGGTCATCGACGAGGCAGCCGAGCTCTACGGCCGGCTTGACGTGGCGTTCGCCAACGCCGGCATCGATCCCGGCGTGGGCTTCGTCGGCGCGTGGGCCGGCGACACGCGGCCCCGGGTTCCCGAGGGGGCGATCGAGCGCTATGAGAGCGAGCGCTGGAGCCGGGTGATCGACATCAACCTCACCGGCATCTTCGCCACCGCCCGCGCCGCCGCTCGTCACATGCGCCCGCGACGGTTCGGGCGGATCGTCATCACCACCTCGCTCGCCGCGACGACTTCGGAGGGAGCCATCGGCTCCGCCTACATGGCGGCGAAGGCCGGCGCGCGCCACTTCATGCACGTGCTCGCGCTGGAGCTCGCGGCCGACGGGATAACGGTCAACGCGATCGCACCCGGGTTCTTCGTCACCAACATCGGAGGCGGCCACGCCCACAACCCCGACGTGCAGGCCGCGATGGGCAAGGCGATCCCGATGCACCGCGTCGGCTGGCCCGACGACATCAAGCCGCTGGCGCTGTTCCTCGCCTCGCCGGCGAGCGAGTACATCACCGGCCAGGAGATCATCATCGACGGAGGCTGGGGCCTCGGCGTCGCCGACTAGCCGCAGTTTTCGGCCGACGTGTGGGTCATTAGGGCGCACTCGGCGACCCGCGCCTCGGTGAACGGTGATTCAGCGCCACATATGGGTCATTTGGGCGCACTCGACGCAGCCGCCGCGGTGAACGGCGATTCAGCGCCATCCGTGGCTCTCAGGCAGCCACGCGCTCGCTCCGCCGGCGCGCCGTCGCCGGCGCCTCGGGTCGCGCCACCGGTGGCCACGCGTTGATCGGATGCGCGGTCGCGGCCCACAGGTACTGCACGGCATAGGCGCGCCACGGCCGCCACCGTTCCGCCCGCTCACACAACGCCCGCGCGTCCGATGACAACCCAAGGGCCGCGGCACCCCGCCGGACGCCGAGGTCGCCCACCGGGAACACGTCCGGATCGCCGAGGGCACGCATCGCGATGACGTCCCTCGTCCACGGTCCGACCCCGGGGAGCTCCTCGAGCGCCGCCAGCGTCTTCTCGCGATCGCCGCCCCGACCGAGGTCGAGCCGCCCGGACACGAGCGCCGCGAGTACGCCGTCCATGGTGCGCTGGCGCGCCGCGGGTACCGCGAGCTGCGCATCGACGAGCGCCTCGGGCGCCGGGAACAGACGGCTCAGGCGACCGTCAGGATCGACGACGGGCTCGCCGTACTCGGTGGCGAGACGCGCCGCGTGCGTCCGGGCGGCGGCGGTGGAGATCTGCTGCCCGAGGACGGCGCGGATCGCCATCTCGGCCCCGTCGACCGTGCGCGGGACGCGCCGGCCGGGCGTCCGGGCGACCGCGGCGCGCAGCGCGCGGTCCTCGCTCAGCTGCCGATCGATCGCCTCCGGATCGGCGTCGAGATCGAGCAGCCAGCGGCAGCGCGCGATCGCCGCCGCCAAGTCGCGCAGGTCCGTGAGCTGGGCTCGGCACCAGACGAACTCGGACTGCGGCGTCAGCTCGACGATTCCCGGCCCGTTCGGAAGTCGGAGCGTTCGCCGGTACGTCCCGTCGCGGACCTCCTCCACGCCGTCCACGGCGGTGGCGGCGAGGTGACCGAACAGGTTCTCGGGCGAGAACGGGCGGCGGAAGGCCAGCCTCAGCCGAAGCGACCCGCCGGGCGGCCCGGCCGCGTCGCGCGAGCGCTGGCGCAACTCGGTCGGCGTCAGCGCGAACACGGCGCGCACCGTCTCGTTGAACTGCCTGATGCTTCGGAACCCGGCGGCCAGCGCAACCTCAGCCATCGACAGCGCGGTCGTCTCGATCAGGATCCGTGCCGTCTGCGCGCGCTGCGCTCGGGCCAGCGCCAGCGGACCGGCCCCAACCTCGGCCAGCAGCATCCGCTCGAGCTGACGCGCGCTGTAGCCGAGCCCACTCGCCAGCGCCGGTACGCCACCGCGATCGATCACCCCGTCGGCGATCAGACGCATGGCCCGCGCGACGACATCCCCGCGCGTGTTCCACTCCGGAGACCCCGGCGAGGCGTCGGGCCGGCAGCGCTTGCAGGCCCGGAATCCGGCCTGCTGGCACGCGGCCGCCGACGGGAAGAAGCGGACGTGCTCGCGCTTCGGCGTCATCGCGGGACAGCTCGGGCGGCAATAGATGCCGGTCGACGTCACGGCCGCGAACATCCACCCGTCGAACCGCGGGTCCTTGGCCCGGAGAGCTCGGTAGCAGTGCTCGGGGTCCTCAATCACGCGACCGAGGGTGACAGACGTCCCGCGCCCCTGTCTAGCGGTTTTGCGACATCACCGACTGAAGCGTCCTCGGCCGTGCGCAGCGCCTCCCTAGGTCGTTCGCAGCGCCTCGGTAGGACTGAGACGAGCGGCCTTGGCCGCCGGGTAGAGCCCGGCGAGCGCCCCGATAACGAACCCGGAGGCGGGCGCCGCAATCAGCGCATAAAGGGGTACGACGAACGGCTCGTGGCGCGTCAGCGCGTAGACCTCGGTCGCGCCCGCGCCGAGCGCGAGCCCGGCGATGCCCCCGAGGAGCGCGAGCACGGCGGACTCGGCCAGGAACTGCGAGCTGATGTGCCGGCGCGTCGCCCCAAGGGCGCGGCGCAGGCCGATCTCGCCGCGCCGCTCGAGCACCGAGATCACCATGATGTTGGCGATCCCGATCGCGCCGACGAGCAGCGCCACCGCGCCGAGCCCGAGCAGCAGCGTGGTGAACTGACCCTTCGCGGCGGCACGCGCCTCGAGCGCGTCGGACGGACGGCTCACCTGCACACCGTCGGCGTTCTGCGGGTCGGCCGTCGCGGCCAGCAGGTTGGACACGCCGACAACGTCGTTCTGGTTGGCGCGGACGTAGATCTCCGACGGGTTGGGCTGCACCTGGAACATCCGCTCGGCCACGGGCAGCGAGATGAAGACGGTTGAGTCGAGCGATGTATCGAGTACCGCCGACTTGAGGATGCCGACCACGGTGAACCAGGTATTGCCCAGGTACACCATCAGGTGTCCTCCCACCTGAGAGATCTGGAGCACCTGGGCGGCCTGCGCGCCGAGCACCGCCTCGGGAAAGCCGTTGCTCACCGAATCGAGAAAGTGCCCTGAGGCCATCGTCGTGCCTACGACGTTCGGGAGGTTGTCGCCGGCCGCGTCGACGCCGATCCCGCCGGTCTCCGCGGCCGGCACGAGCGGGCTGCGGTACACGTTGGCGTTGGATACCTGATAGACGGCCGCGGCGTTCTGCACGCCGAGTTGGTGCTCGATCGAGGGCACGGCTGTGTCGGGCAAGACCTCGTTCGCGCCCAGGAACGTCTGCCCGGGTGTGACCGTCAGCAGGTTGGTGCCGAGCGCGTCGATCTCGGACAGCAGGTTCGCCTGGGCTGAGGCGGACACGCCGACGACCGCGACCATCGCCCCGATGCCGATGGCGATCCCGAGCGCCGACAGCGCCGCGCGCAACCGCCGGGTGCGAAGCCCCTGCAGCGCGGTGCCGAGCAGCTCCCGCAGGGGTAGCTTGGCGCTGCCGATTCGGGTGGGGCGCGGGGGTGCCGCGGCCGCGCTGGTCAACTTCGGTCGTCTCCCACAATCTCGCCGTCGCGCATCTGCACACGGCGCGGAAAACCCGCCGCGATCTGCTCGTCGTGGGTGATGAGCACCAACGTGGCGCCGTCCGCGGCCAGGCCGTGAAGCAGGGCAATCACCTCGCCGCCCGACTTCGAGTCGAGGTTGCCGGTCGGCTCGTCGGCCAGCATGATGACCGGACGCTTGGCGATCGCGCGTGCGATCGCGACGCGCTGGCGCTCGCCACCCGAGAGCTGCTTGGGCTTGAAGTCGCGCCGATGGGCGAGACCGACCCGGTCGAGCGCGACGCGCGCGATCTCCCGCCGCTCCCGCAGTGGCATGCCGGTGTAAAGCATCCCGAGCGCGACGTTGTCGACCGCGCTCATCGCCTCCTGTAGATGGAAGCCCTGGAACACGAACCCGATCTCGTGGGCTCTGAGCCCGGCCAGTTCGACGTCCGACGCGCTCACGACGTCGTGACCGGCGACCTCGACCCGCCCTGCGGTGGCGCGCTCGAGGGTGCCCATGATCGTCAGCATCGTCGTCTTTCCCGACCCGGACGGACCGACCACGGCCACCTGATCTCCGTCGGGGATCTCGAGACTGACCCCGCGCAGCGCAGCAACCCCGCCGGGGTACTCCTTGACGACCTCGTCGAGTCCGAGCGCCACGATCAGCCTTGCGAGTCGGTCACCTCGAGGCCTGGGTAGATCCCAGGTCCCGAGATCGCGACGTAACCCGCCGCGAACAGCCCGGTGGTCACGGGGATCAGCGTGTGCGGCGCCGCGGCCTCCTGCACCTCGTAATTGCCGCCGGACGTGGCCAGCAGCGCGGTTACCGGGACCGATAGCACGTTGTTGGCCTGGGCCTCGGAGAAGCTCACGCTGACCGCGGCCTGGTCGAGGCCGGCCCCGACCTGATGCCCGCTCAACGCGATCGTGACCGGGATCACGGCGCCGCTCGAGCTGTTGCTGTTCCCACCGCCGCCGCCACCGCCACCGTTCCCGTTTCCGTTTCCGTTTCCGTTCGACGAGCTCTGCGCGACCGAACTCACCGCGGTGATCTTTCCATCCACGGTGTTTCCGTTCGGTAACTCGACCTGCACGTGCTCGCCGACTCTCGCCTCGCTCTGCTTGGTCGCGTCTAGGTCAACCGTGGCGACGAGTTGCGTGGAGCTCGTCTGGATGATCGCGGTGGCGCTCCCTCCACCACTGCTCCCGCTCCCGCTGTTGCCGCTGCTCCCGCTGCTCCCGCTATTCCCGCTATTCCCGCTGTTCCCGCTGTTCCCGGAGCCAGATGGCGAGCCCGATCCCGAGTTACCGGGCGAACCGCCACCCCCGTGGTTGGCGTTCAGCTGGGCCGTCTCGGCCCTGAGCTCAGCCGTCGCCGCATTGAGCAGCGCGGTGAGCGCCGCCACCGTGTTCGCCTTGCAGGGCTTCTTGCTCGCCTTCTTGCTCGACTTCGAATTCGACTTCGAGCCCGACTTCGACTTCGGAGTGCACGGCTTGCTCGAAGTGCCCGGCGACGAACCATTGGTCTGCCCCGGGCTGTTCGACGAAGGCGTCGTCGATGAGCCGGCCGACTTGGTCAGACTGACGAACTCCGAGCTAGCGCCACCCGCCGGCGGATCGTAGGCGGTGGCCGAGCCGCCACCCGCGCCGTCCGAACCGAGCGTCGTCTCGACGTTCGAGATCAGCTGATTGCCGGGTAGGAACACGATCTGCCCGAGCGTCAGATCGCCCGTCTCGGTCTCGCCGAGCGACTCCTGGAACAGCTCGACGCCGTCGGTCGTCGCCGCCTGCCACTCGTCGTCGGCCACGATCCCGTACGCGTCGAAGCCGAGCCTGATCAGGTTCTTGTTGAGCTCGAGGATGTCCGGGCCCGCGCTGTCCGACGAGTTCAGGTCCCGGTAGGCCGGCGTGTTCCCGTTCATCAGTGTCACCGGATCACCGCCGACCTTGTAGAGCGTCTGCCCCGGCTTGATGAGCTGGCCGACGGCCGGAAGCCAGGTGATGGTGCCGGAGAGGCGGTTGTAGACGGTGTACGAATTCGCGTAGCTCAGGGTTCCCGACTCGGTGTCGGTCTCGACGAGGTTCCGTCGCTGGACCGCGGTCGCGCCCGAGGCGGCGTTCGTGTTGTTCGAGCTCCCCGACGACGGCGAGGACTCGCCCGCGAGCACGATTACGACCACGACGCCGATGGCCACGATCAGCGCCAGCATCGCGCCGAACCGGCGCCCGATTCTCGGACCCCGGCCCGCGTCCGCGGTCCGCTCCTCTGCCGTCCGCCGACGCCTCCAGGGCAACCTCACGATGACCTCCCGTTGCAGACCGCCACCGCGTGCTGGAACGCCGGCGAGCTTCGATTGATGTTCGTCCCCACACCCTGCGCGATTCCGCCACCGGGCGGAAAGGTGGGATCGCGGAAGTTCGGGACGCCGTGCTTGCGGATGCAATCGGCGAACACGACGGCAGCGCGCTTCTGGCTGGCCGTGATCGGGGGCGGCGCGGTGCCGCCGCCGAACAGCTTGCACGCCTTCACGGCCGACTCGAACGCCGGCCCCTCGAACGTGGTCCCACCAACCGTCACCGTGGGGCTCCCGGGGGTGGCGCTGATCGGGAAGCCCGACCCCCCGGAGCCCTTCGTCGGGTCGGGGAAGTTCGGCACGCCATGCGAGCGCATGCACCTAGACAGCGCGAAGGCTGAGGCAGCGGACGACGCGGCGTTTGTCGTGGTGCCGCTCGGCTGCCCGGCGGCGCCGCACCCGACCAGGCCGACCACAAGCATCGCCGCGTAAGGTACGAACACGAGAAGATGGACACGACTCATGGCGCCACCTCCTTCCGGCTTCGGGGTAAGCGTATCCCGCAGTCGGTGGCCGCTTGCTGAAACGCCGGCGAGACCGGGCTCAGTCCCGGCCCGAACTCGAATAGCATCCCGCGTAAGGAGAGCACCGGCTCCGAACCGCTCGGAGCGGTGAGAAGCGGATCGGGGAAGTCGGGCTCGCCGTGCGTGCGCATGCACTTGGCGAACGCGACCGCGCGCACTCGGTCGGCTTCGGACATCGGTCGCGGCTGCCCATCGTTGGGCAGATACTTCTGACACGCCTTCTGTGCGTTCTGAAAAGCCGGCGACTGCGGATCGACCTCGCTGGTCTGGGGCCCGGTCCCCGAGCCCGGGTCGGGGAAGCTCGGTACACCGTTCGCGCGCATGCACTTGGCGAACTCGAGCGCCGGGCTGGGTCCGCTCGGAGTCGGGCTCCCGGCGTTGGTGACGGTCCCACTCGGCGCGCCCGTCGAGCCACAACCAGCGAGGCTTACCGCGACTACCACGGCGCCTGCCAGCAGCATCACATGAGGAGGAGGAGCTCCCATCACGGGGCGCCCTTCTCGGTGGCCAGCTTGATTCCGCAGTCGGACATCGCTTGCTGGAACGCCGGCGAGCCCGGGTTGGTGCCGGCTCCGAGCTCGAAGGCCATCCCGTGCAGATCGAGGACCGCCACGGGACCCGCGGGAAGCGAGCTCGGAGCGCTAACGAGTGGATCGGGGAAGTTCGGCACGCCGTGCGTCCGCATGCACTTGGCGAAGGCGAGCGCCGCCGTTCGGGCGCCCGGGGCCGTCACCGGTGGCTGGCCTCCGTTAGGGAGGTACTGCTTGCACGCGGTCTGCGCCGTCCGGAAATTCGGTGACTGGGCGATGGCCGGGGTGAGCTTGAGGCCGCCTCCGCTCGGGTCGGGGAAGTTGGAGACGCCGTTCGCGCGCATGCACTTGGCGAATGCGAGCCCCTGGCTCGCAATCTTCCCGCTGCTCGGGCTCCCTGTGTTCGTCACGGTCCCGCTCGGCGCCCCCGTCGACCCGCAGCCGGCGATCGCCGTGCCGGCCAGTACGGCGATGGTGATCAGTGAAATTCGCACGCGTCGGCGGCCTGCTTGAAGCCGGGGGAGTTGACATCGATGGTGCGGGGGACGAGGAGCGCCAAGTTGCCGATGGCCTCGGCAATGCTGTACTCCTGCGGATTACTCGGCGGACCCTTTGCCGTAACCGGATCCGGGAACCCGCTTATCCCGTGCGCTCGCATGCACTCCGAGGTCGCGACCATCTGCTGCTTTTGCTGTTCGGATGCGTGCGCCGGCGGGCCGCCGCCGGGCAAATGTTTTCTGCACGCCTGTGCTGCGCGCTGGAAGGCCGGGGTGGAGGGGTTAATGCCGCTGCCCGCGGTGATCTTGCCGCTGTCTGGCATGTTCGGAACGCCGTTTGCCCGCATACACCTGGCGAACGGCACAAAGGATGGCTCCGGACTGTTCTGGGCGTTGGTCACTGTCCCGCTCGGCGCGCCGGTCGACCCGCAGCCGGCAACCACGACCAAGCACGACACGCCGGCCACGACCCCCATCCGCCCCATCCGAAACGTGCGAATCCCGTGCATGCAGCCACGTTGTACGCGGCCGTGGATAACCGGCCCGTAACTTTGTTATCCCACTGTTATGCCAGGGCCGCCATCCTGGCTCGCCGGACGTCGGCGCGGGCCCGTACCCGCGCCGACGATCCCAACAAGGGCGCTGCCGTTAGGCGCCGGCGGCAAATCCAGAAACACATGAACTTTCACCGTGAGACGTGCGCATGAGGGTGCTGGTCGTCGAGGACCATCCGCGCCTGGCCGAGACGGTCGCAGCGGTGCTCCGGCGTGAGGGGATGGCCGTCGACGTCGCCTTCGACGGCCGAGAGGCACTCGAGCGGACCGCGGTGACCAGCTATGACGTCGTCGTGCTCGATCGCGACCTGCCGAACGTTCACGGCGACGACGTCTGCCGCTCGCTCGTCGACGCGGGACAGAGTGCGGTGCTGATGCTCACGGCCGCCGGGACGATCGAGGACCGCGTCGCCGGCCTTGGGATCGGTGCCGACG
>DATBYI010000656.1:0-4447 GCA_036513815.1 Solirubrobacteraceae bacterium | reverse complement strand
CAATTGGAGGTTCTGGCGCGCGCTGGCCAAGCCCACCGAGGCGGTGAGCGCGAGCATCATCGAGGCCCGTGCCCTGGTTAGGGCCGGCAACTGGAAGCTCGTCGGCGCGCTCGCCTACTACGCCTTCGACAACGCCGTGCTGTGGGCGGCCTTTCATGCCTACGGCCACGCACCCCAGATCGGAGTTGTCGTGATGGGATACCTCGTTGGGTCACTCGCGGGGGCACTGCCCATCCCCGCCGGCCTAGGAGTCCTCGAGGGTGGCCTGATTGGAGCGCTCGTACTCTACGGCGCACCCGCGGCACCAGCGGCCGCGGCGGTGCTGCTCTACCGGGGCATCTCGCTCTCCGTACCGGTCGCGCTCGGCGCCCTCGGCTGCGCACCCCGCCCCAGAAGCTGGCCGCTGCGCCTCAACCCGCGAGGCGCACAACGACGCGGAGCGACAGAGCTCGCGGCAGCACAGCTGGACCGTTCGTAGTTCCCGGCGGTCGGCGGGAACCTTTGCCGATCCCGCGGCGTCATAGGATCAGAACCATCTACTACATCCAGTAGTCGTTATGTCTATCACGAACACGGAGACTCACCTAATGCCCACGTCCGACTCATCGTCTCACACTGCCCTCCCGCCGCTGCTTACGGTTACGCGGACGCTCGGCGGGCTGGCGCTGCTGGTCATCGGTGGTGTGCATTTCCAGCAATACCAGTACGAGTTCTATTCGAGCATCCCAACGATCGGCCCGTTGTTCCTCGCTGCTTTCGTCGCCGCGACGTCGCTCGGCTTATTCCTGCTCGTGCCAATCAGACGTCCGACCGGGCGCCTGCGCAAATTGGTCGACGAGGTGGCCGCGCTGTCGGGCGTGGGGCTGGCTACGGGCGCATTCGTAGGACTGCTGATCAGCGAACACACGCCGCTATTCGGGTTCATGGAGCACGGCTACCGCTTCGCGATCGTGCTCGCACTCGTATCCGAGGCGGTGGCGATCGCGCTGTTGACGCTCTTCGTCGTGCGCGCGCGCCACCTGTCCTCGACACCAGGCACCGCATCCGGGCGCGAGCTCTCGGGCGCTGGTCAACCACGCGTCGCTGAGAGTGAGAGGTAGCGATGCCGAGGCTCTACCAGATCACCATCCCCGGCCTCTCACCGAAGGGGGACTTCACCGCCGCCCGCCGCCGCCTGATAGCTGATTTCCCTCGGGTGCTGGACGTGCTTGCGACGACTATCCCGGCGACCGTGCTGGTGGCGTACTTCGGCGAGGACGAAGTCGACGCCTGGCTCGACGCGCTCAGCGACTCTGTCGCCACACGGCGGATGAGCCTGCTTCGCAGCGACGCGGCCGACGCCAAGCACACGTCGAGCGCCGCATGAGTGCCGCGATGACACAAACCATCTGCGGAGGGCAGGAGGCAGCCCAGGTCGCCATCCCGCCGGCTCCGGCCGAGCCAGGGATCATCCTGCTCACCGGTGCGACCGGCTATGTCGGCGGGCGGCTGCTCGACCGGCTGGTACGGGAGGGGCGTCGGGTCCGGTGCCTCACCCGTCGGCCCGAGACTCTCGACAGACGCGTCGCCCGGCACGTGGAGGTCGTCGCGGGAGACCTGCTGGTGCTCGAATCGCTCACCGCCGCTCTGGCGGGCGTGCAAATCGCTTACTACCTGGTGCATTCAATGGCTGCGTCGGGCAGCTTCGAAGAGCTCGATCGTCGAGCGGCGAGCAACTTCGCCGCCGCCGTTGCCAAGGCCGGAGTACGCCACATCGTCTATCTAAGCGGCCTCGGATCAGGCGCGGACCTGTCAGCCCATCTGGCCAGTCGGCACGAAGTGGGCGAGATCCTGCGTCGCTCCGGGGTCGCGACGACTGAGCTGCGCGCGTCAATCGTGATCGGCGCCGGTAGCGCCTCCTTCGAAACGGTCCGTGCGGTGGTCGAGCGCCTGCCTGCGATCCCAGCCCCCAAGTGGGTCGACACCACCGCCCAACCGATTGCCATCGACGATGTCATCGAGTACCTGCTCACGGTCCTGACCCCGCGGCCGACGGGCAATGCGGTGTTCGAAATCGGGGGCGGCGACAGAGTCAGCTACGCGGAGGTGATGCGCGAGTACGCCCGCCAGCGCAACCTTCGCAGGTGGGTACTTCCGATGCCAGTCCGCACCGCGCGTACCTGGCGCATCCTACTCGGCATGGTGATCCCAGCTCACGGACGGGTAGCCGCCACGATGCTCGAAAGCCTCCGGAACGAGACCGTCGTCAGCGACTCCGGTGCCCGTGAAGCCTTCGCGGTGAGGCCATGCGGACTGCCGGAGGCGGTCGAACGGGTACTGACCGGCGAGGATCACGAGTTTGCCGATACCTCCTGGCGTGACGTGCTTCCTCAAGCGACTTCATCGCGCTGGGGCGGCATACAGGTGAGACGCCGGATGGTGACTTCGCGCGTGGAGCCCGTTCACGTATGTCCGCACGAGGTGTTCGCTTCGATCCAGCGGATCGGCGGCCAGACCGGGTGGTATGGCACGGATTGGTTTTGGCGGGTCCGTGGCTGGGTCGACAAGCTGTGCGGCGGCGACGGAATGAGGCAGGGGCGCCGTGATCCCCAGGCGATTAGCGTCGGGGACCGAATCGACTTCTGGCGCGTCGAGCGCGTCGAGCCGGCTCGCCGGCTGTTACTCGTCGCCGAGATGAAGATTCCCGGGCGGCTCTGGCTGCAGTTCGACGTCGAGGGTGACGATCGCCGGACGGAGTTGCGCCAGACGACGGTGTTCGATCCGGCCGGTTCTGTCGGCCTCGTCTACTGGTACCTGCTCTACCCCGTGCATCGCACGATCTTCAAGGCCATGCTCCACGGACTGAATCGCGCCACCCACCCCGGGGCAAACGGCGCTGGCGGTTCACAGGCGGGCGCACGGCGAGGCAGATTGCACAGTGTCGTAAAGCGACAACGACACGATGTCGTAGGTACGGGAAGGATTCGAAAATCAGCGGCGTCTTGTGTAGTAGACCCAACGGTCCGACCCAGCACTCCAGCTCTTGGGCAGGCGCTCGGCATAGGACCCTCACATCAAGGAGTAGACACTTATGAACATCAAATACCTCGCCTCGGCCGGCCTCGCGATCGTGATCGCCGCGGTCGCAGTGGTCGTCTTCGCGATCGGTGGCGGAAACGCTAAGGCCACCCAATCCCAAGCCACTGCCAGTTCTGCCATCAGCATCCGCAGCACTTCGCTGGGCAAGACGCTCGTCGACGCGAACGGCCGCACGCTCTACCTCTTCGAGGGCGACCGAGCCAACATCAGCACGCTCTCCTCTGCTGGTGCCGCGGTCTGGCCGCGCTTCGTCTCCAGCGGCCCCGTGAAAGCGGGGAACGGAGTTCAGGCAGGCTTGATCGGCACGACGACCAGCCCGACCGGCGTCAAGCAGGTTACCTACCAGGGGCATCCTCTCTATTACTACGTGGGTGACTCCAGCCCGGGCAGCACCCGCGGACAGGGGCTGAACGAGTTCGGTGCGCTCTGGTACGTCCTCGGGCCGAGCGGCAACGCGATCACAAGCGCGCCCAGCACCTCGGCGGCTGCTCCGGCCGCTCCCGCCCCCGCTCCCGCGGGCGGCTACGGGTACTGAGATCCGGCCTTAGCTGAACACGCCGGATGAACGTCACCCTGAGCTAAGGACCTTGGGGTGAGCTGAGCGCTTACGAGTACCCGCTCGAATCCAGTGGGAAGCCTTGCCGCGGTGTTGGCATGCCGTGGCAAGGCCAATCCCCTTTGAGCCCCCCGAGCACACCAGTGGGCTCGACTCAGGAGAGAAGCCTGGGGGAAGCAAGGGACCACAGGGGCGCTCGGCAGAGGCGTTGTCGGCCGCGTGAACGTCCACCAGGAGTCGATGGCCGCCGGTGGCGCACGACCCGAGCGGCCGTCGGGCGCAAGGCCATGGCGCTGCTGTTCGCGATGGTGCTCGGTGCGGACAGCATCGAGGACTGCGCGGTGCTGCGGGCGGGCAGGACGCGATGGCTGTTGGGCGGCTGGGTGCCGGCGCCCTCGACGCTCGCGACGTTTCTGCGGGCGTTCACGTTCGGGCGCGTGCGTCAGCTCGATGCGCTGCCCGGGAGGCGTTAGTGCGCGCGTGGCGGACGGGTGCCGGACCGGGCGACAGCGGGTTGGTGATCGCTGTAGACAGCTTCGTCGGTGAGGCGTGCGGCCGCCTGAAGCAGAATGCGGCGCTTCTGCGACGAGCTGATCGCCCGCGTCACTCGTACACGCGCAAGCGGCGTCAAGCTGCTGCGCGCGGACTCGGGGTTCTGGAACACCGAAGCCGTCAGGCGCTTGGGAACGGCCGAGTGGGCAGTACTCGAGCGGTGTGCGCACGTAGAGCGCGATTTGCGAGGCGGTCAGGCGATTCAGAAGAGCGCTTGGCAGACGATCGAGGACTCCCCCAAGGAGGCCGAGGACCCGACAT
>DATBYI010000655.1:0-21533 GCA_036513815.1 Solirubrobacteraceae bacterium | reverse complement strand
GAGCCCGCGCGAGCTCGTCCAGCCCGGCCACGTGTTCCCGCTGAAGGCCAAGCCGGGCGGCGTGCTCGAGCGAGTCGGCCAGACCGAGGCCGCGGTCGATCTGGCTCGCCTGGCCGGTCTGATCCCGGCCGGGGTGATCTGCGAGGTCATGAACGACGACGGGACGATGGCGCGCGTGCCCGATCTCGCGCGCTACTGCGAGCGCCACGGCCTGAAGATGGTCACGGTGGCGGACCTCGTCGCGTACCGCCGCAGACACGAGAAGCTCGTAGAGCGCGTCGTTTCGACCAGGCTTCCGACCGGATTCGGCGAGTTCGTCGCGGTCGGATACCGCTCGCTCGTCGACAACAAGCATCACGTCGCACTGGTCAAGGGCGACGTCGCGGGCAAGGACGACGTGCTCGTCCGGGTCCACTCGGAATGCCTGACCGGAGACGTCTTCCACTCGCTGCGCTGCGACTGCGGGGAGCAGCTCGAGTCCGCGCTGTCGATGATCGAGTCCGAAGGCGTCGGAGTGCTGCTCTACCTCTCCCAAGAAGGCCGCGGGATCGGTCTGCTCAACAAGCTGCGGGCCTACAAGCTCCAGGAGGAGGGCCTCGACACGGTTGACGCCAACCTCAAGCTGGGCCTTCCAGCCGACCTGCGTGACTACGGCATCGGGGCCCAGATCCTCGTCGACCTCGGGCTGACGAGCATCCGGATCCTCACCAACAACCCCAAGAAGATCTCCGGCCTGGCCGGGTACGGGCTCTCCGTCGTCGACCAGATCCCGATCCAGCACATGCCGAATCCGCACAACGAGGCCTACCTGCGAGCCAAGCGCGACCGGATGGGGCACAGCCTGCACCACCAGGGATTGGCGCTCGACGAGGAGATGCTCCAGCACGAGCAGGAGCACGACCGCCGGCGCGAGCATCCCGCCGTATGAGCGACCCGCGCGTCGCGCTCTGCATCGCGCGCTTCTACGTCGAGTTGGCCGACAGGCTCGAGGCGGGGGCGCGGGCGGCACTCGAGGAGGCGGGCGTGAGCGAGATCGACCGCTTCGACGTCCCGGGTGCGTTCGAGCTCCCTGTCGTGGCGAAGTTCGCGGCCGAGTCGGGTCGATATGGGGCGGTCGTCTGCCTGGGGGCGGTCATCCGCGGCGAGACCGACCACTACGACTACGTGTGCGGTGAGGCGGCGCGCGGCATCCAGGAGGTCCAGCTACGGACCGGTGTCCCGTGCGGCTTCGGTGTCCTGACGGTCGACACGATGGCTCAGGCCCTCGAGCGAGTGAGCGGTGGCGCCAAGCGCGACACCGGCCGTAGTGCGGTCGAGGCCGCGTTGGCCTCGCTGGCGGTCAAGGAACAGCTGGCGTGGGATGAGACTCGGACTATGTCCGGGGAACTTCCCTAATCGCCCTGCTCGGCGCCGCCGCCGGGGCCGCCCTGGGCAGGGCCGGGCCCTGGTCCGGAGGGCGGACCCCCTCCGGGTCCACCGTGGCCGTGAGGCCCGCGGGGCGCGGATCCGGCGCCACCGGTCGACTGCTGACCGAGCGCGAGCAGCGCCAGCTGGAGCTCCTGCCTCACCGTGTCGGTCTGGTTCGGGATTTGCAGCCGTTGCCACAGGACCTGGACGGCCTGGCGCGGGTTGCCGGCCAGCCGAAGTGAGCGGCCCAGGTCGTAGAGGGCGTAGGCGTAGGTCAGGCTATTCGGGGAGGCGCTCCCGATCGCCTGGCGAAGCACGGGGATCGCGGCCGTGTAGTTGCCCTGGTCCATCAGCTGGTGGCCGCGTGCCTCGAGCGTCTCGGCCAGCGGCGTCGGCGTGGTCGCGGCCGCGGGCGTGGCGGTCACCGTTTGCGTCTGAGTCTGAGTCTGGGTCTGGCTCGTGGTCGAACGCGTCGCCGTGACGGACTTCGCGGCCGGGTGCCGGGCGTTGGCGGTTCTCGCCTGAGCAGCGGCCTGCTGGTCGTGGGCGGTGGAGCTCGCCGCGCCCCCGCCTCCGCTTCCGATCGTCCCGGCCACGGCGACCGCCACGATCGCGCCCGCGGCCAGGGCCGCAACGGCGGAGACGCGCGGGCCACGCCACCGGCGGCGACGCCGCTCCCGGACCGGCGTCGAGGAAGGCGCTGGCCTCCGCGGCGCGGAGCGCGCGGTGGTGCCGGCAGGAGCGGGTCCGGGGCGAAGCGCCCTCGTCGGGGCCGTCGCCCGCATCGGAGCCGTCGCCCTCGCCGGCTCGCGCAGCGCCGATTCGAGCGCGTGGGCGAAATCTTGCGCGCTTGGCCAGCGCTGGTCGGGCCGCTTGGCCATGCCGCGCGCGAGCACGGCGTCGACCGCCGGCGGGAGGGCGCGGTTGCGCGCGCTCGCCGCGGGCGGCTCGTCCTCGACGTGCTGGCGCGCCTGGACGGCGAAGTGAGTCGCGGTGAACGGTCGCTCGCCGACGAGCAGTTCGTAGGCCACCACGGCGAGCGAGTAGCGGTCGCTCGCGTCGGTCGCGGGCCGGCCCATTGCGCGCTCCGGCGCTAGGTAGCCCGCGGTACCGAGGACCTCGCCGGTGGCGGTCATGGTGTCCTCCGCGCCGAGCCGTGCGATGCCGAAGTCGGCGACGTGCAGCGTCCGGTCGCGGGCGAGCAGCAGGTTGGCCGGCTTGATGTCGCGGTGCAGGACGCCGCGGCTGTGGGCGTAATCGAGCGCGGCGGACGCCTCGTGGAGCCACTTGACGGCATGCACCCGGCGGACCGAGTCGACCCGGAGGGCGTCGGCGACCGTTCCGCCGGCGAGGTACTCCATGACGATGAACGCGCGCGGCGGCTCGATCCCGGCCGCGTCGGTCTCGCCGACGTCGTAGGTCATGACGACGTTGGGGTGGCCCGACAGCCGTGCCGCGGCGCGCGCCTCGCGCATGAAGCGCTCCGCGGCGTCCGCGTCGTGGGCGAATCGCTCGGCGAGGAGCTTGATCGCGACGTTGCGCCCGAGGGATCGGTCGCGGGCGCACCACACGGAGGCCATGCCTCCGGTGGCAATGTGGCGGACTGGTTCGTAACGCCCTGGGAGCCCCAACTCCGGGTGGGCGCGCGCGTCCGCGTTGGGATGATCACCCATCGAAACGCCTCATTACCCGTCGCGAAGAATACGAATCGTCGAGGACTCTCACAAAAAGACCCGGTCAGAGGCGCAAGATGGCGACCAGACGCGCCGGGGTCAAACGGCGCCGAAGGCTATAATCGCCGCCATGGCAAAGGTATGTCACGTGTGCAGCAAGGCGCCGGCCTTCGGCAACAGTCGAAGCCACTCGATGGTCGCCACGAGGCGCCGCTTCAACCCGAACCTGCAGCGGGTCCGGATCGACGACAACGGTACGCCGCGAAGGGTCTACGTGTGCACGCGCTGCCTCAAGGCCGGAAAGGTCACCAAGGCCGCGTGACGGCCGCCGCCTCAGATCCGGCGCCGAAGTCGGATCTGGGCCCGCTTCCCTCGCTTTCGGACGACTCCGCGGCCCGCGACCGCGCGGCGGGCTCGGACCCGAGCTTGCTCCGCTTCCGCGCCTTGATCGAATCGGGGTTGTCCGCGCTCGAGGCTCACCGCGAGGAGGTCAACGAGCTCAACGTCTTCCCGGTCCCCGACGGCGACACCGGGGACAACATGGTCCTCACCCTGCGCGCCGTCCTCGACGAGCTCGACCGTCTCGCCACCGCGTCCCCCGCCGGCACCGTAGAGCGGATCAGCCGGGACGAGATCGTCGCCTCGGTGGCCCGGGCCGCTCTGCTCGGCGCCCGCGGCACGTCCGGCGTGATCCTCTCACAGCTGATCCGAGGCGCCGCCGAGGAGCTCGCGAGCCGGCCGGGCGAGCTGGTCGATCCGGTCCTGATCAGCGCCGCGCTGGCCCGCGCGGTCGACCAGGCCTACGGCTCGGTGCGCGAGCCGGTCGAAGGGACGATCCTCACCGTGGCGCGCGAGATCGGCGTCCAGATCGCCTCCGACCTCGCGCGCATGCGCGACGCCAGGCTTCCCGCAGACGCCAGCGCCGAGGTTCAGAACGCCGTGATCGCCGCGCTCGTCGAGCGTGGGCTCCAGGCCGGGGAGGCGTCGCTCAGGCGTGGGCCCGAGCTGCTGCCCGCGCTGCGCCGGGCGGGCGTGGTCGACGCGGGTGGCTACGCCCTGACAGTCGTCTTCGGGGGGATCATCGGCGCGTTGCGAAACGCTGAGCGCCGGCCGGTCGAGCTTCGCGCCACGGCGCGCGTGACCCGCCCGCAGCACTCCTCGACCACTTATCGGTACTGCGCGAGCTTCGCGGTGACCGGTGCCGAGCTCGAGCCCTGGCGCTTTCGCCCCGCGCTCGAGCGGCTCGGTGACTCGGTCCTGATCGTCGGCGACCAGGCGACGCTCAAGGTCCACCTCCACACCGACGACCCCGATGCGGTCACCGTGATGTTCGAGCCGCACGGCACCGTCTCGCATCTGGACGTGGCCGACATGCGCGCACAGGTAGAGGCGCGCGAGGAGCGCCTAGCCGCGCCCGAGCCGGCGCTGTCGGACGCGATCGCGGTGACGAGTGGACCGGGAATGCGCTCGTTGTTCGAGAGCCTCGGCGTTCGCGCGATCGACGGGGGGCCCGCGCTGGACCCGAGCAGCCTGGACCTGCTGGCCGCGATTCACGACTCGGGCGCCGAGCAGGTCGTCGTCCTGCCCAACAGCTCAGCCGCGCTCGACGCCGCGCGGCGGGCCGCCGGGCTGTCCGACAAGGCGGTGTCGGTCGTGCCGTCGCTCTCGCCCCAGGCCGGACTGGCGGCCGCCGTCACGCTCGATCCCAGGCTCGACGCGATCGTCAACGCTCAGGCCATGCGCCGGGCGCTCGAGCACGTACGGACGGGCGCGGTGGTGCCCGCCCGGCGCGATGACGCCGAGGGCCGGTTCCGCGCCGGCGACGCGGTTGGCTACATCGGGGAGGAGATCGTCGCCTGGGGCAGGCCGCGTGAGGCGCTGCGCGAGGTCCTCGAACAGCTGGCGCAGGACGCCGAGTTGATCACATGCCTGCGCGGTGCCGACGCGCCGTTGGACGACGGGACGGTGCAGGCGCTGGCTCACGGAGATGTCGAATTCGAGCTATCCGATGGAGGCCAGCCGTGTCAGTGGTGGCTTCTATCGGCGGAATAGCCGAGTCGCGCCGGCCGGCCAGCAGGATCTCGAGCTCCTCGGGCGCCAGCGGGTGCGCGAGCAGGAAACCCTGAACGCGCTCGCACTCGAGCCGGCGCAGGGCGTCCAGCTGCTCCTCGTTCTCCACGCCTTCGGCGGTCACCGTGCAGCCGAGCGCGCGGGCCAGGCTGATGATCGAGGAGATGATGGCCTGATCGCGCGAGTCGTCGGCCAGACCCGAGACGAAGCTGCGATCGATCTTGATCGCGTCTACCGGGTGCTCCTTGAGCCACGAGAGCGAGGAGAAGCCGGTGCCGAAGTCATCGAGCACGATCCGGATCCCGGCCAACTCGAGCTCGCGCAGCGTCCGCGCGGCGATCGTGTCGGCGCGCACGAGCGCCGTCTCGGTGATCTCGAGCGTCAGCTGGTCCGACGGCCATTCGGCGTGGGCGAGCGTTTGGCGGACCGATTTGGCGAATCCGGGATGCGAGAGCTGGTGCGCCGACACGTTCACCGACAGCTCGACCGGACGGCCCGCCTGGGCGACGATCCGATTCATCGTCTCGCAGCTCTCGCGGAGCACCCAGGCGCCGATTGGGACGATCATCCCGGTGTCTTCCGCGACCGGAATGAACTCGGCCGGCGAGGCCGCACCGAGTGTCGGATTGCTCCAGCGCAGAAGGGCCTCGACGCCGACCAGCTCGCGCGCTGAGGCGCCACCGTCAGGCGCCGCCGACAATCCGATCTCCAGCCCGAACACCGGCTGGAACGCGAGGCTCAGCTCGCCGCGCAGCTCGACGCCGCGGAGTTCTCGAACCAGGGCGAGCCGCCGCCCCTCGTGGCTGCGGCGGCTCCCGCCGAAGAACGACACTCGGTCCCGCCCGGTGCGCTTGGCCTCGTACATCGCGCTGTCGGCCTGACGGATCGCCTCCCGAGCGTCTGACTCGGCATCGGCCAGGAGCGTGATCCCGATGCTCGCCGTCGCGACGGTCGTGTCGATCCCGGGTAGCGGTCGCGAGATCGCCTCGAGCAAGCGGGAGCCGAGGGCGGCGGCCTGCGCTTCGTCGGCCACGCCCTCGGCCACAACCACGAACTCATCGCCGCCGAAGCGGCCGACGAAGTCGCCGGCGCGCACCGCGGTCGACAGGCGCTCAGCGACCTCGCGGATCATCTCGTCGGCCCGGTCGTGACCGAGCGTGTCGTTCAGCGTCTTCAGCCCGTCGAGGTCGATGAACAGGACGCCCGTGGTCGTGGAACTTGACTGCGCTCGCCCCGCCCGCACGATCGCCTCGTCGATCACCTCGAAGATCGCGGTGCGGTTGGGGAGGCCGGTAAGCCCGTCGTGACGCGCGTCATAGATGAGCTGCTCGAGTGCACGGTGGCGCTCGATCGCGATTCCGGCCAGGCGCGCCCCGTCTTCCATCAGCGCGAGATGTTCGGGGAGCGGGCGCCGCGGCTGTTGGCCGTACAGGGCGAGTGTGCCGAGCACCTCGCCGGCGGCGGACTTGATCGGCATCGACCAGCAGTGACGCAGGCCGACGCCGGTGACGAAGTCGCGAATGGGCGCCCATCTCGGATCCGCGCCGATGTCGTCGGAGATCGTCAGCTGACCCGACCAGGCCGCCGACCCGCAGGCACCGATGATGGGACCGATCACGACGCCGTCGATCGCTGCCAGGTAGTGGGGGGAAGGGACGGGGCCGCGCCCGGTCGGAGCACCCCGGCCTCGCGATCGAGCAGCACGACGCAGGGGATGACCGATGGGTCGTGGCGCTCGATGCCCTCCGTGAGCTCGATGAGCACCTCTCGCAACGGCGCTCCGCGCGCGATCAGCTCATGAACACGGTGCTGCGAGGCGACGAGCTCGTGTACGCGGAGCGCTTGCTCGCCGGCCAGGCGGAGTCGAAGCTCGGCGGCGACGGCGGCTGTGACGTCGTCGAGGATCTGCAGGTCGCGCTCGTCCCAGTCTCGGGGCGCCGCATCGGCGACGCAGAGCTGAGCCAGCACCTGCCCGTCGACTTCGACCGGCGCCTCGAGGTAGGACTGCCGGCCGTCGGGCCACGTCGGAGCGTGCACCTTGTCGCTGAGGAAGCGCTCGGCCGGCTCGCCACCCGGGATCTCCAGCGCCTGCGCCTCGGTCGCCTCCCCGACCCACATGCTCTTGATCAAGGTTCGCTCGCCGACCCTGACCGAGACGGCGGCCACGGCCCCACCGGTGGCGCGGCGCAGGACCGCGGTCCAGCGGTCGAGCTCGGGCCAGCCACCCGGATCGAGCAGTCCGCTGCGGGCGAGCAGCGTGAGCCGGACCTGCTGATGGTCGTCATCGGCGGGGGAGAAGCGGGGGCTGCTGTGTGACTCGACCGGCGGCACGACGATGTTTAACCTCGTTCGCGTCCGCCTCGACGTTGATCATGCGGCCGTCTCGTAGACAAATCTCCCACCCAACCGCCGATGGCCGCCACAGCATTCGCCAGCCCTGAGCCGCTCGATGAGCCCGACCTGCGGGACGCGCCCGTCCGCTATCCCCGCCCGTCGAAGCTGGAAGCGAAACTGAGCGTGAACGGTGCCAAGGCCCAGCGGGCCGCGGAAACGCTCGGGCTGGTGACGATCGAGGATCTGCTCCTGCACCTCCCGCGCGACCGGCGCGACGCGCGCGCCGTCGCCGAGCTGATTCCGGGCGAGAGCGCCACCGTGGTCGTGCAGGTCCGCAACATCTCGTCTCGCTCGGTTCGCCGACGTGGGATGCGGCCGCTGGTCGAAGCCACCGTGGCTGACGACACCGGCGCGATGAAGGCGACGTTCTTCAATCAGCCCTGGCTCGAGCAGCGCTATCCGGTCGGGACGCGGCTCGCGCTGCACGGCAAGTTCGAGGCCAGGCAACGGTTCCGGGTCCAGGCCCATGCCCGGACGGGGGACGCGGTCGGCGGATTGGGCAACACCCAGCCCGCGGTGGCGCACTACCCGGCTACCGAGGGGTTGACCTCGACGCAGATCCTCGCTCTGGTCGACGAGCACCGCGGCGCGTTCGCGGACCTGATCGAGCCACTGCCGGCCGCGTTGCGGGTCCGCGAGCGCCTCCCGGACCGAGCCGCCGCCGTCGTCGGTGCGCACTTCGCGCAGTCCGACGAGACGGTGGAGATCGCCCGGCGACGGTTGGCCTTCGACGAGCTGGTGCTCGTGCAGTTGGCGTTGCTGCGCCGCCGCCGGGCCCGGCGAGCCGCCGGCGCCGCGCCGGTGCTCGACTCCGAGCACGAGCTGACCGCGCGGTGGCTGGCGGACATGCTGCCGTTCGCGCTCACGGGAGATCAGGAGCGCGCGGTGCGGGCCGTCGACGAGGATCTGGCCCGCAGTCAGCCGATGCAGCGCCTGCTGATGGGGGAGGTCGGGTCGGGCAAGACGGTGGTGGCGCTGTACACGCTGCTGCGCGCGGTTGAACACGGCTACCAGGGCGCCCTGATGGCTCCGACGGAGACGCTGGCCGAGCAGCACTTCGCGACGATCCAGAAGCTCATGCCCGGGTCCGTGGTGCCGATCGGGTTGCTGACCGGATCGACACCCGGGCGCCGGCGCGCCGATCTTCTCGGCAAGCTGCACAGCGGCGAGCTGCCGCTGATCGTCGGGACCCACGCCCTGATCGAAGAGCCGGTGCGTTTCGCGCGGCTCGGCGCCGCCGTCGTCGACGAGCAGCACCGCTTCGGCGTGCGCCAACGCGCCGCCCTCGACGCGAAGGCCGCGGGAGAGGATGGGCCGGTGGCGGGGGTAGGCGGCCGCCGGATAGATCGCCGGCCCCACGTGCTCCACCTGACCGCCACCCCGATCCCGCGAACGCTCGCCCTATCGCTTCACGGTGATCTGGATTACACGGTCCTGCGAGAGCTTCCCGCCGGCCGGCGTCCGATCAAGACCTACGTGTGCTCGAGCGAGCGCGAGCGCTCCCGCGCCTACGACCGGATACGCGAGGAGCTTCGGGCCGGTCGCCAGGCATTCGTGGTCTGTCCGCTCGTGGCGGAGTCCGAGCTGCTGCAGGCCCGCGCCGCCACGGCCGAGTTCGAGCGGCTGCGCGTCGGGGAGCTGCGCGACTTCCGGGTTGAGCTCATGCACGGGCAGATGGCGACCGGCGATAAGCAGGCGGCGATGGCGGCGTTCGCGACCGGAGCGGCCGACGTGCTCGTGGCGACGTCGGTGATCGAGGTCGGGATCGACGTGCCGAACGCCACGGTGATGTTGGTCGAGGACGCCGACCGCTACGGCATCTCGCAGCTGCACCAGCTGCGGGGCCGGATCGGGCGGGGGTCGCACGACTCGGTGTGTCTGCTCTTCGGATCGAAGGATTCCGCCCGGCTGAACGCGCTTGCCGACCACACCGACGGCTTCAGGCTGGCCGAGATCGATCTCGAGCTGCGCAAGGAAGGGGAGCTCGTCGGGACTCGCCAGCACGGCGAGACGATCTACCGGATCGCGGAGCTGCCTCGCGACGCTGAGCTGCTGGAACGGGCGAGACGCTACGCCGAGCAGGTGGTCGCGGAAGACCCCGAGCTGGTGGAACCCCAGAACGCCCTGCTGGCCGACGCGATGGCGCGAGCGTACGGCGCGGAGGGATTGGCGCCGATCCGGGCCTAGTGCGCGTCGTGGCGGGACGGTTTGGCGGGCGGGCGCTCGTCGCTCCCCGGGGGCGCGCCACCCGGCCCACTTCGGATCGGGTGCGCGAGGCGCTGTTTTCGATCCTGGGCGATTCCGTCGCCGGGACCCGGGTCCTCGACCTGTTCGCCGGATCGGGCGCGCTGGCCATCGAGGCCCTGTCCCGGGGCGCCTCGGACGCCACCCTGGTCGACTCCTCGGCGGCCGCGGTGGCGGCCATCCGGCGCAACCTGGCGGAGGTCGGCATCGAGGCCGAGGTGCGCCGCCAGGACGCCCTCGCCTACCTCAGAAGGGCATCTCGCGACGCGCGTCAATACGATCTTGTCTTCCTCGATCCTCCATATCGCCACGCGGGTGCGCTCGGGCGGGAGCTCTCGACGGCGCTGGGACCGGTTCTCGCGCCGCCTGCTCGGGTAGTGGCCGAGAGCGACCGGCGAGCGCCGCTCGATCTCGACCTGGACCTGCTCGACGAGCGCCGCTACGGCGACACCCTGATCCGAATCCATGGCCCCCGATAACCGCATAGCGATCTGCCCCGGCACGTTCGACCCCGTCACGAACGGGCATCTCGACGTGATCACGCGAACGTCGGCCATGTACGACCGGGTGATCGTGGCCGTCGTCAACCTGCCCTGGCGCAAGGGGAGCACGGTGTTCAGCACCGAGGAGCGGGTGGGCTTCCTCAAGGGCGCGACGCAGGATCTCCTCAACGTCGTGGTGGAGCCGTTCAGCACGCTGCTCGTCGACTTCGCGCGCGAGCGCGGCGCGATGGCCATCGTGAAGGGCCTGCGCGCGATCTCTGACTTCGAGTACGAGCTCGAGATGAACCAGCTCAATCGCCGGCAGGACCCCAAGATCGAGTCCGTTTACCTGATGGCCTCGGCCAAGTACAGTTTTCTCAGCTCGAGCGGCATCAAGGAACTTGCCACTTTCGGCGGGGACATCGATGATCTGGTCCCGGCAGAGGTGGCCACCGCCTTGCAGGAACGGCTCGGCCGCTAACGAAACAGAGGTTCTTAAAGATGGATGTCTTGGTATTGATCGACAAGCTGGACGACCTCGTCCACAACGCACGGGCGGTGCCGTTGACCGATCAGGTGCGCGTCGACAAGGAGGAGATCTACGACATCCTCGACCAGATGCGCGCGACGATCCCGGAGGAGATCAAGCAGGCCCGGTGGATCGTCAAGGAGCGCCAGGAGATGCTGGCCGAGGCCAAGCGCGAGGCCGAGCGCATCGTCAAGGAGGCCCGCGAGCGCCAGGAGCGGATGGTCTCCGAAGAGGAGATCACCAAGCAGGCCGAGCGCGCCGCCGAGGACATCATCGAGGACGCGCGTGCCCGGGAGCGCGAGATCAGGCTTGGGGCCGAGGACTACGCCGACGAGATCCTCAACACGCTCGAGGTGAACCTTTCGAAGTTCATCGCGGCGGTGCGGCGTGGGCGCGAGCGGCTCGCGGGCAAGGAAGAGCCGGCCGAAGTCTCTTAGCCCGCCGCTCCCGTCGGGGCCGGGCTCATGAGGGCGCTCGTCATCCAGCACGACGACAACGCGCCGGCCGGCCGCGTGAGCGAGTGGCTCGAGGCGCGCGGGGCGGGGCAAGACGTCTGGCTGATCGGTCGGGACGAGCGCGAGCGGGATCCACTCGGCTACGAGCTGATCGTCTCGCTCGGGTCAGACCACGCCGCCTACGACGACGCGGTCCCGTGGCTCGGGCGCGAGCTGGCGCTGCTACGCGAAGCCTTCGAGGCTGAAGTGCCGGTGCTCGGCATCTGCTTCGGCAGCCAGGTGCTGGCGCGCGCGCTCGGCGGACGGGCGATGCGGGCGCCGAAGCCGGAGATCGGCTGGATGGCCGTGCGGACACGCGAACCCGAGCTCGTCCCGGCGGCGCCCTGGCTCGAGTGGCACTACGACACGTTCGCGCCGCCGCCCGGCGCCGCGCTGGTGGCCGACGGCCCGGCCGGGCCGCAGGCATACACGATCGGGCGAAGCCTCGGGGTTCAGTTCCATCCGGAGGTGACGGCGGACATCGTGGCGGACTGGATTGCCCGCGGGAAGGAGCGCCTGGCCCGGGCCGGCGTCGATCCCGATCGCTTCCTGGCCGAGACGCACGAGCGCGACGACGAGAACCGAGAGCGCGCCCGGGGGCTGCTCGACGCCTTCTGGGCCCGCGTGGCCGGGCTCACCGAATCTCGAAGCCGCTGACGCCTTCGGGCGCCTCGTCGCGCACGTCGAGGCTCTCGACCTCGGCCTGAGGCGGCCCCATGTTCGTGAGCTCGATCAAGCGCTCGACGTCGTCGGTCGTGCCCTCGAACACGGCCTCGACCGCCCCATCGGTGCGGTTCGTGACCCAGCCGGCGACGTTGTGGCGTTGTGCCCACCGGCGGACGGAGTCGCGGAAGAAGACGCCCTGCACGCGCCCGCGTACCGTCACCCGGCGGCGGATCGGTGGGGTCGGCGGCGCCTGACGGCGTAGCCTCGGATCCTCGGCCATTGCAACGATTCTTGCAGGACTGAGGGGTCGCCGAGGGTCTTCAAAACCTCGGGATAAGCGGGCGAAACGTTCTGTCCGAGCCCCGCGCCATGCTGGACGGCCATGAATGCCCTGTGGTTGTTGATCGGTCTTCTCGTCGGCGTCGGCGCGGTGCTCGCCGCGGTCCGCCCGCGGCTTCGCTCGCTCTCGCGCGAGGCGGCGCGGGCCGGCGAACTCGAGCGCGACCTTGTCCGGGCGCGAGCCGAGGTCGAGCACGAGCGGGCGGTGTCGGCCGAGCGCCTGGCGGCGATCAACGACGCGCAGGAGCGGCTGTCGGCATCGTTCAAGGCCCTGAGCGCCGAGGCGCTCCAGTCGAGCATGGCGCAGCTCTCGGAGCTCGCGAAGGCCCAGCTGCGCGCCACCCAGGCGGAGGCCAAGGGCGACCTTGACAAGCGCCAGCAGGCGGTCGAGCAGCTCGTGGCGCCGCTGCGCGAGCAGCTCGGGCGCGTGGACGCGCAGCTGCTCAAGCTCGACCAGGAACGCCACGAGTCGCGCGGGCGCCTCGAGGCTCAGCTGAAGACGCTGGCCGAGACCGGTGAGCGCCTGCGCACCGAGACAGGCGCGCTCGTCACGGCGCTGCGCAAGCCGAACGCCCGCGGCCAGTGGGGGCAGATGCAGCTGCGCAACGTCGTCGAGCTGGCCGGGATGGTCCGCCACTGCGACTTCATGGAGCAGTCTCCGGTGGCGGGGGACGAGTCGACCCTGCGGCCGGATCTGGTCGTCAGCCTGCCTGGCGGCAAGCACGTCGTCGTCGACGCCAAGGCGCCGCTCCAGGGCGTGCTCGACGCCTACCAGGCGCGCGACGAGGAGGAGCGCCAGCGGCATCTGCGCGACCACGCCCGGCTGCTGCGTCGGCACGTCAAGGCGCTGGCCGACAAGGCCTACTGGGCAGGCCTGGATTCCGCTCCCGACATCGTCGTCATGTTCCTGCCCGGGGAGCATCTGTACGGCGCCGCGCTCGAGGCCGACCCCGCGCTGATCGAGGACGCGATGGCCCGCCGGGTCCTGATCGCCACTCCTACGACGCTCTTGGCCATGCTACGGGCGGTCGCCTACGGCTGGCAGCAAGAACGCGTGGCGGAGTCCGCGCAGGCCATCTCCGAGCTCGGGCGGGAGCTGCACGGTCGGTTGGTCAAGCTCTCGAGCCTGATCGGCACGCTCGGCACTCGCCTGAACAGCACCGTCCGCGCTTACAACGAGGCCGTTGGTTCCTACGAGGCACGGGTCCTGCCCGCGGCGCGCCGGTTCGAGGACCATGGGTCGGTCGCGGCCGGGCGCGAGTTCGACGAGCTCGAGCACGTCACGGTCAGCGCCCGCACCGTGCGCGTGGCGCAGCTCGAGCCCGGCGAAGGTGGCGCCGGCGCCGACCCCGTGCCCGAACAGCTCACGATGCGCCGGTTGCGCGCTGCCGAATAGTTCCCGCCCGGCCGCCCCCGCCAGCCGGCTCGAGAAACCCACGATATTTGGCGTTTTCTCGAGCCGGCTCGCGGACCGCGTAGGCTCCCCGGCATGCCCAAGACGGTGGTGGTGCTCGGAGCGCGGAACCTCGGTGGCGCGATCATCGACGACTTCCTGGCCCACGGCTGGAACGCGGCAGGAGTGGCCCGCAGCGAGGACACGCTGGCGCGGGTGCGTGAGCGCGGTGCGCTGGCGATCGACGTCGACGCGTCCGATCCGGCCGCGCTGAACGGCGCGCTTCAGATGGCCCGCGAGCAGCTGGGCTCGGTCGATGCCGTGGTCAACGCGGTCACGGCCGCTCGTCCCACGGGCGGCGGGCCGTTTGGCGGGGGCCCGCTGGCGGATGCCGACGTCGAGGCGTTCGAAGGCTGGACGGTGGCGGTGGCCGAGCAGGCATTCGTGTTCCTGTCCACCGGGCTCGCCGCGCTGCGCGAGACCGGTGGCGGCGCGCTCATCCAGATCACCGGCGGCTCATCGCGGCGCGCGATGCCCGGCCGCGGGCTGTGGGCCGCCGGCGCGTTCGCCACGCGGGCGCTCGTCCAGGCGGCGGCGCAGGAGCTGCGTGGGGAGGGCATCCACGTCGCGCTGCTTGCCGTCGACGCCACCATCGAGTCGCCCAAGACGGCCGCCTTCACGCAAGGCCAAGCGGGCGATGCGCTGGCCGACATGGGTCAGGTGGCCGAGGCGGTCCGCTTCCTGGTCGAGCAGGGCGCTCGCGCCTACACCCACGAGCTGACCGTCACCCCGGCCGGCGAACGCTGGGTCCCGTAGCGCGCCTACGGGCTGCGCGAATCCCACCACCGCCGCAGATCCGCGCGCTGGTGGGGGAGCGGATCCGCTGAGGGCTTGTGCTCCTGCACATGGTCGAGCGCGTCGTCGATGCCGAGCCCGGCCCGGAGGGCGACCACGCCGGTGGCGACGGCCGCCGAGCGCTGCCAGCCGGCCCGGCAATGCAGATAGGTCCGCTCTCCGTCCTCGAGCCAGGCGTTCACCTCCTGCACCGCCGTCTCGAGCGTTTCCGGGGGCAGGCTGCCGTAGTCGGGCAGGCTGATGCGCCGCTCGTCGATCCCGGCCGCGGCCAGCGCGCGCTCCACCACCTGACGGTCGCCCGGGCGATACTCGCCGTCCTCCGTGAGGTTGAGGACGCGGCGGATGCCGAGCCGCGCCAGCGTGTCGACGTCGTCCTGATCGAGGGGGTAGGCACCCACGAGAAGGTTGTCGAGTACGTCGGCGAAGCCGTATGACCGAAACCACCGCGACACCCCCCAATGATCGCTTTAACCCGGCGGTAAGCTCGAAGTCATGTCCCCCTTACGCTCTGACACATTCGACCTGGGCGGACTTCGCCTCACCACCGGCGAGGGCCGTCACCTCGACCTGAACGTCGCGATCGAGCCGTTCTCGCTCGCCGGCGAGACCTATCGGGTGCAGCCGGAGACCGTTCCGGTGCGGCTCGACATCTCGCGAACGACCGGGGACGGGTACGCGCTCAGGTTGCGGTTCGAGGCCTCCCTGGCGGGGCCGTGCATGCGCTGCCTCGAACCGGCCAACCCCACGTTCGCGATCGACGTCCGCGAGGTGTCACAGCCGACCGCGTCTCGCGCCTCCCACGCAACGCGCCATGGCCACCCCGGGCACGGCCGGGCCACGGATCAGAAGGAGGCCTCGAGCGACGAGCTGACCTCGCCCTACGTCGAGGACGGCGTTCTCGATCTGAGCGCCTGGGCGCGCGACGCGCTGGCCCTGAGCGTCCCGGCGAACCTGCTGTGCCGGTCCGATTGCGCCGGCCTGTGCCCGGTGTGCGGGGCGAACCTGAACGAGGCGGGTGCCGACCACGCGCATGAGGCGACGCCCGATCCACGTTGGGCCGCGCTGTCCGAGCTTCGGTTGGACTAAGGCGCAGCCGTCAGGCGCCGCCGACCATCCCAATCAGCCGTTGCCCTAGGCGCCGCCGTCAGGCGCCGCCGTCGGGCGCCGTGGACCGTCCCAATCATCCGTAGTCAGGCATGGCTACACTGCCGCCCATGGCCGTCCCCAAGCAGAAGCAGTCCCACGCGCGGACCACGCAGCGCCGTTCGCAGCACAAGATCAGTGCGCCGACGTACAACGCGTGCCCTCACTGCCACAGCCCTCGCCTCCCGCACCGAGTTTGCCCCGTTTGCGGCAACTACAAGGGCCGCGAGGTAATCGTCCCTGATCGGGACGAGCCGATCGCTTAGGCTCCCCCTCGTGATCACGGTCGCCGTGGACGCCGGCGGGGCGGATCTCGGCCCTCGGGAAGTGGCGGCGGGCGCCGCGCGTGCAGCCGCCGCCGGGATCCGAGTCTTGCTGTTCGGCCCCGCCAGTGAGGTGGGACCGGTGCCCTCCGGGGTCGAGGTGGTCGACGCCCCGATCTCGATCGCCAAGCAGGCCGATCCGGCCTATGCCGTCCGCACGACGCCAGAGGCGTCGATCGTGCAGGCGACGCGCGCCGTGGCCGACGGGCGGGCGCAGGCGTTCGTATCGGGCGGATCGACCGGGTCCGCACTCGCCGCCGCGCTCTTCAACCTCCGCCGTGACCGCGGCGTCTACCGCCCCGCACTCGCGCTTCCGCTCCCCAACCCGGGCAAGTCGACCGTTCTCCTGCTCGACGTCGGTGCCAACGCCGTGTGCCGCCCCGAGCACCTGGTCCAGTTCGCTCATATGGGCTCGGCATTCGCCCAGGCGGTGATGGGCGTGCGCTCCCCCCGCGTGGCGCTCCTCTCCAACGGCGAGGAGCCGGGCAAGGGCACGCCGGACCTGGTCAGCGTGCACGAGCAGCTGGCCGGGTCGCGCGGCGCCGGCCTGAACTTCATCGGCAACGTCGAGGGCACGCAGGTCCCCGAGGGCGCGGCCGACGTCGTGGTCATGGACGGATTCACGGGCAACATCGCGCTCAAGCTGATTGAGGGCGTGTCCAGCCGCACCCTGCGCCTGGTCAGCGAGGCCGCCGAGACGACACCGCGCGGGCGCCTGGGCGACCGGCTGATCGCTCCGTCCGTCCAGCGTCTGCGCGACGAGATCGACCCCGAGGGGCAGGGTGGCGCGTACATGCTCGGTCTGCGTCAGCTCGGCGTGGTGGCCCATGGGCGCTTCAGCGCTCACGGCTTCGCGCGCGCGATCGAGGTGGCCGCCCGCGGCGTTCAACAGGACGTGATCGGCCGCACACGGACCGCGCTCGAGCAGGCCGGGGCGCTCCGTCCGCCCCGCGGCGGATCGACCGGGCGGGCAGGTTCCGAATCAATCGATCCCGCCGGCCCGTCCGAAACCCCGGCTACCGTACCGATTCCGTGACCCGCGAAGAGATCTTCCAGGTGATCCGGGGCCATCTCGCCGACGAGCTGGAGGTGGATCCCGAGAGCGTTACTGAGGCGACCCGCTTCCGCGAGGATCTCGAGGCCGACTCGCTGGACCTGTACACGCTCGTCCAGGAGCTCGAGGACACCTACGGGGTGCGGATGTCGGACGAGCAAGCGGCGGAGATCCGGACCGTCGGACAGGCCGTGGAGTTCGTGCTGAGCGTGACCGGGGGCGAGGCTCAGGCGTCGGCGAGCGCGAGCCGCGATGCTGAGTGAGCGCGAACCCGCTTCCCAGTCAGGGTGATCCGGCCGCCTTTCTCCGGGACCTGCTCGACCAGCTGCCCGAAGACCTGTCGCGCCCGGCGTTCACCCACGCGTCCTGGACGACGCGGCGTTCGGACTCCTACGAGCGCCTGGCCTTCCTCGGTGACAGCGTGCTGTCGCTGGCGGTGACCTCGCACCTGTACCCACGCCTCGAGGCTGATCGATTCGGTCCCGGCCGGCTGACCAAGATACGCGCCCAGGCCGTATCGGGCCGCTCGTGTCGCGTCGTCGCCGAACGGCTCGGCGTGCCAGAGCGACTGCGCGCCGCGGCACCCGCCGCCGCGGCCTCGACCGTGCCCGCCCTGATCTCGACCGAGCGCGTGCTCGCTTCGGTGATCGAGGCGGTGATCGGCGCCTGCTTTCTCGCCTTCGGCTACGACCGGACGGCGGCGGCGGTGGTCCCCGCGTTCGGGCCCGAGATCGAGGATGCGCTGGAGCACCCGGTCGACTTCAAGTCCGCGCTCCAGGAGCGCCTCGCGCGCCGGGGCGCACTCGTGACCTACGAGGTGGTCGACGAGGAAGGACCGCCACACGACCGGGTGTTCTCCGTGAGCGCGACGATCGGGGGGGTAGAGGTCGCCCGCGGCCGGGGCCGGAGCAAGAAGGACGCCGAGCAAGAGGCCGCGCAGGTGGCGCTGGAGGCGCTCGAGTGAGCATGAACGTCCCCGTCCACC
The DNA here is from genome assembly GCA_036513815.1 of Solirubrobacteraceae bacterium. Lineage (GTDB taxonomy): Bacteria > Actinomycetota > Thermoleophilia > Solirubrobacterales > Solirubrobacteraceae > Palsa-465. Next base: position 3,482 of record DATBYI010000655.1, on the reverse strand, counting down.
CACCCGCGACGTAGCCGCCATGTACCTGAAATCGATCGTCCTCAAAGGCTTCAAGTCCTTCCCCGACCGCACACGGCTCGAGTTCGGCCCCGGCGTCAGCGTGATCGTCGGTCCGAACGGATCGGGAAAGTCGAACATCACCGACGCGGTGCTGTGGGCGCTCGGGGAGCAGTCGCCCCTGGCTGTCCGCGGCCAGTCGATGCAGGACGTAATCTTCGGTGGCGCACCCGGGCGCCAGGCCGCCCGGAGCGCCGAGGTGGAGCTCGTCCTCGACGACAGCGAAGGGACGCTCGGCCTCGGTACGCCCGAGGTCTCGATCGCGCGCCGCCTGGATCGGAGCGGAGAGGGTGAGTACCGGCTGGCAGGCGCGCGTTGCCGGCTCGTCGACGTGATCGAGGTGCTTTCCGACACCGGCCTGGGCAAGGAAATGCACTCGGTCATCTCGCAGGGGAGGGTCGAGTCGATCGTGACCTCCAAGCCGCGCGACCGCCGGATGCTGATCGAGGAGGCGGCCGGTCTGGGCAAGCATCGCAAGCGCCGGCGCCGCGCCCAGCTCAAGCTGGCCCGCACCCAGGAGAACCTCGACCGCGCCCTCGACGTGGAGCGGGAGGCGCGCTCGCGCCTGCGGCCGCTCAAGCGCCAGGCCGAAGCAGCCGAACTGCACGCCCGCCTGGAACGCCAGACACTCGAGGCGCGGTGGGAGCTGACCCGCGACGATCTGCGCAGGCTGGACGCCGAGGCGAGCACCGCGCAGTCCGCCGCCGCCGAGGCCCGGGTGCGGCGCCAGGAGGTCGAGCGTGCGCTCGCGGCCGTCGGAGCCCGTCGGGAGGCGGCCGAGGAGGCGCTCGCCCGTCGCAGCTCGCACCGCGAGGAGCTCTCGCGGCGTTGCTTCGTGGCTCAGTCCGCCGCCGAGCGGATCGGTTACCGAGCCGAGGCGGCGGGCACGGCCGCGCGGGACGTCGAGGAGCGCCTGGGCCGGCGCGAGGAGCTTCTGGCCCAACTGCAGCAGGCGGCGGAGAGCGAACGCCCCAACCCGGAGGCCGAGGCACGAATCGTGGCGCTCGAGCAGGAGTTAGCTCGGCTCGACCGCGACCGCGAGGCCGAGCTGGCCCGTCAGCTGGCCGAGCTCGAGGCCGAGCTCGCCGCCGCCGGCGACGCCGTCCGCGAGCAGGCGGCGGCCATCGAGCAGGCGCAGGCGGCCCGCGAACGGGCCCAGGCACATCTCGACCGCCTACGCGGGGAGTTGCGCGAGGCCGAACGCACGGTCGAGGCCGCGCGCCGGGAGGCCGCGCGCGTGGGCGGCGAGCTCGCCGCGTGCAACCAGTTCCTGCGTAGCCAGACCGCCGCGCCCGGAGGGGCGGCCGTCCTCGCCGATCATCTTGAGGTCGATCCCGGTTACGAGCTCGCGGTCGCCGCTGCGCTCGACGGGCGTCTGCGGGCGGCGGTCCTGACCGACCGCACCGCCGCCGGGGCGCTGCTCGATCGCGCCGGCGCCGACGGCGGCCGCGCGCTGATCCTCGACCGAGCCGACGGGGATGGCTTCTCCGAGGCCTCCGCGCCCCCGACGCCGAGCGCTGAGCCGCTCGCCCAGCACGTCCACGGGCCCGCCGACGCCGCGGCGATCGCGCGCCGCCTGCTGCGCGAGGCGTGGGTCGTCGAGAGACTCGACGCGCTCCCTGGCGCCTTCGACGGTGTCGCCGTCACCCGAGCCGGGAGAGTTTGGTCCTCCGCGACGGGCGAGCTCCGCCAGGCGCCGGCGGTCGGGGAGGAGCGCGTGCTCGCCGAGCGCAACCGCCGCGAGACGCTCGTGCGTGCGAGCGAGGCCGCCGTCCAGGCTGAGCTCGCCGCGAAGCAGGTCCTCGACCGTCTCGGCGAAGCGGTTGCCGCGGCCGAGGCGGAGACGGGGCGGGTGGTCGACGCGCATCGCGCCGCGATCAACCAGCGCGACGAGCTCGCCGAGCGCGAACGCCGCGTCCGGGCGATGATCGACCGGCGCCGCGCGGCGCCCGATGACGGGCCACAGGCCGGCCGGCGGATGCAGGTCACCGCCGAGCTGTCGTCGGTTCGCGCCGAACGCGAGCGCGCCGAGCGCGAGCGGGCGGATCGGCAGGGACGGATCGATCGTCTCCGGGCTGCGGCCGCGCGAGATCGCGAGTTGATCCCGACCGTGCGGGCGCTGACCGGTGCGCTCGAGCAGGCCGCCGGCGCGATCGCGGCCCGCCGCGGCGAGTTCGAGGAAACGCTCCGCGCCGACCGCGAAGCCGGCGAGCACGTCGCGGCCGAGCTCAAGGAGTGCGCCACCGAAGAGGCCGGCCTGCACACGCAGCTGCACCAGGCCGGGGAGGCTCTGACCCAGAGCGAGATTCGGCTCGAGCGAGCGCGCGACCGGCTCGGAGAGTGCCGCCAGGAGCTCGAGCAGCTCGCGGCGCGGCTCGAGCTCGCGGCCGAGCCGGCCGAGGCCGAGCTGCTCGAAGAGGAGCGCGAGGCGCTCCGCGGCCGCCTCGAGCGCCTCGCCCGCCGGCGCGAGCAGCTCGGACCGGTTAACCCGCTCGCGCAACGCGAGTACGAGGAGGCGCTCGCCCACGTCGAGGAGCTCGAACACCAGCGCGAGGATCTCGAGACCGCGCTGCGTGAGCTGAACAAGCTGATCGCCGACACGGACCGCCAGATCCGCGAGAGCTTCGAGCAGACCTTCGAGGCGGCCGCGCGCAACTTCGAGCAGGTCGCGGCGCGGCTGTTTCCCGGTGGGCGTGGCCGCCTGAGGCTGGTCACCGAGCGCGACGGCGCGCCGGCGCGGGTGCTCGGGGGCGCGCGGATGCCGGAGGGCGAGAAGGGCGAGAACGACGACGGCGAAGACGGCGATCAGGACACGCCGGCCGCCGATGAACGGGAGGAAGAGGACCTGCTCGGGGTCGAGATCGAGATCACTCCGGCGGGCAAGGACATGAAGCGCCTGACGCTGCTCTCGGGCGGGGAGAAGTCGATGACCGCGCTGGCCTTCCTGTTCGCCGTGTTCCTGGCACGACCGTGCCCGTTCTACATCCTGGACGAGGTCGAGGCCGCGCTCGACGATCTCAACATCGACCGCTTCCTCGAGCTACTGCGCACCTACTCGGGGCAGGCCCAGTTCATCGTCGTGACGCACCAGAAGCGCACGATGGAGGCCGCCGACTCGCTGTACGGCGTGTCGATGGGCACCGACGGGATCTCGAAGGTGATCTCGCGCCGGCTGCCCGCCGCGCAGGAACAAGCCGCCTAGCCTCCGACCCGCCCTACTAGCCTTCCTGCCCATGGCCCGCGACTGGCGCGACCTGTTCATCGTCAACGGCGACGGTGGGCAGGGTCCAAATGAACCGCCCGACAGCGTCCCGGAGACCCAGGAGCGACGCCGGGGCATGTTCCGGCGACTTCGCGAGAACCTGCGCAAGACGCGCCAGGCGCTGACCTCGGAGATCCAGGCGACGCTGTTCGAGGACCTGAGC
>DATBYI010000654.1:0-2254 GCA_036513815.1 Solirubrobacteraceae bacterium | reverse complement strand
CTGATTATCGCCTCGGATCTGGCTCGCGCTCTGCTGATGGTGGCGCTCGCCGCAGTGGCTGTCACCGGGCTGCCGATCATCCTCGCCCCGGCGATCGCCGCCGCCGCGACCGCCGCCGGGGTGGTCCATCCGCCGTGTGTCGCGGCCTCTACGGCGCGTCTGGTGGCTGAAGATGAGCTGCAGCGCGCGAGCGTCGCCCGGGCGGCCATTGGACAGACCGCCATCGTGGTCGGTCCGGCGCTGGGCGCGCTGATCCTGCTAGTCGCCTCACCGGCCGTGGCCATCGCGCTCAACGGTTTGACCTTCCTCGCGTCCGCCACCGCTGTCACCTCCATCGCCGCGCAGGACGCATTCCGCCCCACCGTCGGGGTGGCAGCTACCAACCCCACCAGCGTGCTGGGTGACATGCGGGCCGGCGCTAGTGCGTTAAGGGGCACTCCCACCGCCATCCGTCTCACTGCCGCCGAGGTGCTCTGCAGCGCAGTCGGCGGCCTGGTCACCGTAACCCTTGTCCTGGTGGGCCGCAAGACCGCCGCCGGAAGCAGCGGCTACGGCCTGCTGCTGGCCGCGATCGGCGCGGGCGGCGTGACTGGGGCGATGGTCATGGCCCGGACCGACGCGACCGACCACTGGCGCCGGATCCTCGCCGGTGGGCTGCTCCTGGTCGCAGTATCACTCGCCGCGCTCGGTTTGGCGGCCAACCTGCTCAGCGCACTGGCGCTGGCGTTCCTCCTCGGCGGCGGGATGATCGTCAGCGAGGTGCTCTCCGAGACCGCACTCCCGCGTCTGCTCGACGACGCCGTCCTCTCCCGCGCCTACGGCCTGGCGTATCCAGCGGCGATTTGCGGAATCGTCGCCGGCTCTCTGATCGCCGCTCCCCTCGTAGCGCTGCTCGGCCTGACGGGAACACTGGTCGCGGCGGGATCGTGCGTGCTCCTCGTCGCGGCACTACTGCTGCACCACCCACTCGCGATGGCAGTCGGCGCGTACGGAAGAACCGCCCCCGCTGGTGCCGAGGGCGGTTCGAATTCTTTGTGAGGTGGAGACGGCGGGAATTGAACCCGCGTCCGCAGTCGCGTAAAGGGTGGCGTCTACGAGCGTAGCCGGCGCTCTGGTCTCACCCTCGACTCGCCACACCGGCGGGGTTGTCGAGGGCCAGCTCCGAAGATGTCCCCGGCGGGGCTGGAGCGGGCCTCACCGGGTTAGCCTGCTTTAGAACCGGAACATCGCCGCAGGCGCACGATGCCCGGCATGGCGCTAGCTGTTAGTTAGACAGCGAGGCCAAAGGTGTGGGAATCAGAATGATTCGCACTTATTTTGTCCCGGGTTTTTTACGAGGCCTCCCGGGCCCTCGACTCGCAACCACCCCCACGAATCGACCACGTCGAAGCCTGTCGTCCCCGGGGATGAACCATCGAGTATAGCCCCGGGCGACCCTCGCCGGTGACGTTCAATCCCCGGGAGCAGCGCCACCGAAGGACATCGTAAGACCGTGCGGAGGGGGATCGGGCCATTCCTACAATCGAGAGCAATGGAAACGAACACGCCATGGCTCCCGACGCCCGTACGGGCGCCCGAGGCGCAGCCCGCGCAGCCGCGGCCGCTCTTCGAGCCGCCGACCCCGCCGCGCAAGCAGTCGCCGATCAGGCGACGCCTGTCCGCGGTCGGCGCGGCGATCGTCGCTCTGCTGGCAAAGCTCAAGACGATCCTGGTGCTGCTCCCCAAGCTCAAGCTGCTCGCGTCGACGGGAACGATCCTGGTCTCGCTCGCCGCCTATGCGCTGTTGTGGGGATGGCCTTTCGCCGCCGGATTCATCGCGCTCTTGTTCGTGCACGAGATGGGCCATGTGATCGCGCTGCGGCGCGAGGGTCTGAAGGCGAGTGCGCCGATGTTCATACCGTTCCTCGGCGCGGTGATCGCGGCGCGATCGCTCGGTGAGAACGCGCTCGCCGAAGCACGGGTCGGCTTGGCCGGCCCGATCCTCGGCAGCCTCGGCTCAGCCGCCTGCCTCCTCGTCTGGCAAGCCACCGGCAGCTCACTGTGGGAGGCGCTCGCGTTTACGGGCTTCTTCCTGAACCTGTTCAACCTGCTGCCGGTCGTCCCGCTCGACGGGGGCCGCGCGATGGCCGCGATGGCGCCGTGGATGTGGTTTGTCGGCTTCGCGGCGCTGATCCCGCTCGCCTTCATCTTCCCGAACCCGATCATCTTCCTGATCCTCATCTTCGCCGGGTTCGAGACGTATAAGCGGTGGAAG
>DATBYI010000653.1:0-6755 GCA_036513815.1 Solirubrobacteraceae bacterium | reverse complement strand
GACCGCCTCCACAGCGCCCTCGGCGACATACCCCCAGCCGAACACGAGCACCTCGCCGCGGCGCGGACCTGAGCAATGGCTCGAACACACAAAGACAAAAACCTCAAAACCCAGCCTCCGTCAAACCCGGTCCGCCCTAGCACGATCACGGGCCAAATGTCGACTTATGCATGCTCCGCGGCCAACGCCCCGGCGCCACCGACCGCCCACCCCCATCGCCCACCCCGGCGCGGAATTCCATACCTAATGTGCAATACTTGCATGCGTGCAAGTAACTGATAGACGTGAGCCCAGAGCAGCGGAGGCTCCCGCGGACACAGCTTCGCCGGCACCCGCGGACACGACCCCGTCGAGCGATAACCAGCTCGCCGGCGACCTTTACGCGCTCATCGCGTTCGTGCACAAGAACTGCAACGCGGATTTGTTCGAGGCCCTTGGCGCCCTTGACCTCTCGCTGACGCAGGTCAAGCTGCTTCATCACCTCGAGGATCAGCCGCGCGAGCTCACCCTCAAGGGGGCCGCTGAGCTCGTCCACGTGTCGCTGCCCGCGGCGAGCCGGATGGTCGATGACCTCGTCCGGCGGGGATTCGCCCAGCGCCGCGAGGACGACGAGGACCGCCGCATGAAGCGCGTCTGTCTGACCGACGGCGGGCGCGAGGTGATCCGCCGGCTGAACGGCGCCCGCCTGAGCGGCCTCGAGCAGTTCACCGACTCTTTGACCACCCCCGAGCGACGCTCGCTCGCCTCCGCGCTCTCGAAGCTGCTCGAGCGCGACGAGGTCGCCGCCTGCCGACCACAGGACGTCACCTCATGACCCGACGCATGCTCGCCCGTCGCCACAGCCTCATCACCGAAGAGAACAGCCGCTGGTGGACGCTGGCCGCGATGTGCTTCGCGCTGTTCATGCTGATGCTCGACAACACGGTCGTCAACGTCGCGCTGCCGTCGATCCAGCGCGACCTGCACGCCTCGCTCGCGTCGCTCGAGTGGACCGTGAACGCCTACACGCTGACGCTCGCCGTGCTCCTCGTCACCGGTGGCCGTCTCGGCGACATCTTCGGCCGCCGGCGCATGTTCCTGTTCGGCGTGGTCGTGTTTGGCCTCTCGAGCCTGGCCGTTGGCTTCTCGCCAGACGACACCGTGTTGGTCGCGGGCCGCGCTGTTCAGGGGATCGGGGCCGCGTTCATGATGCCGGCGACGCTGTCGATCATCACCCAGGCGTTCCCGGCCGAGCAGCGCGGCACCGCGATCGGGACGTGGGCCGGGGTGAGCGCGCTCGCGCTGGCCATCGGCCCGGTGGTCGGCGGCTTTCTCACCGAGGACGTGAGCTGGCGCGCGATCTTCTTCATCAACCCGCCCATCGCCGTTATCGCCGTCGCCATGACGTTGTTCGCCACGCGCGAGTCACGCGACGAGACGGTCGGCCGGACGATCGACTTCGCGGGAATCGCGACCCTCACGCTCGGGTTGACCGCGCTCGTACTCGCCCTCGTCGAGGCCAACACGTGGGGCTGGGGATCGGTCGGCGTGATCTCGCTGCTCGTCGTCTCGGCGATCTCGCTTCCTGCCTTCGCGGTGATCGAGCGCCGCGTCGCCGCGCCGATGGTCAACTTCACCTTCTTCCGAACGCGGACGTTTCTGGGCGCGAACGTGGTCGCCTTCCTGATCTCCTTCGCGATGTTCGCGCAGTTCTTCTTCCTGACCTTGTACCTCCAGAACGTCCTGCACTACTCGCCGCTCCAGAGTGGCGTGCGCTTCCTTCCCTCGACGGTCCTCATCATCCTCACCGCACCGCTGGCCGGACGGCTGACCGACCGGGTGGGATCACGCCCGCTGATGACCGTCGGACTGCTCCTCGTCGCCGTGTCGCTCGTCATCGAGTCGCGACTGACCGTGCACAGCGGCTACGGGCTTCTGTTGCCGGGCTTCGTCCTCATGGGCCTCGGGATGGGATTGGTCATGTCGCCGATGAGCACCGCGGCGATGAACTCGGTCGACCGCACGAAGGCGGGCGCCGCGTCGGGCGTCCTGTCGATGACCCGCATGGTCGGAAGCACCTTCGGTGTCGCCGTGATGGGCGCGCTCGTCGCGGCGATCGGGCGCTCGAAGGTCGACTCGGGCCTCCCCCACGTCGCCGCCTCGACTCGGACCGCAATTGTCAACGCGCTCGGAAGCGGCGGCACCGTCAGCGGCCCCCACGTGCCGGTCCAAGTCGTCTCCGTCGCCCGCGGCGCGTTCGTCTCGGCGCTCGCCACCGGCCTGACCATCAGCGCCGCGGTGACCCTGTGCGGTGCCGCCGCCGCGTGGCTCCTGATCTCCCCGCGGATCAAGCAGACCGCACCGGAGACGGCGCCGGAGACCGCACCGACCGGCGCCGGCGACGACGCCCCGGCCGAGGTCAGCCTCGTCTAGAGCGACGCCGCCCCGGCCGAGATCAGCCTCGTCTAGAGCGACGCCGCCCCGGCCGAGATCAGCCTCGTCTAGAGCGACCCCGCCCCGGCCGAGATCATCCTCGTCTAGAGCGACCCCGCCAGCCGCGAGAGCGCTCACATCGGGTCCGTTCGTGTGCGCATGCGCACACGTGCCGGTTGGTGCGTCTTCTGGAGCTACACGTCAGTAGCATCCGGCGCCGTGGCCGTGGACCTGAGCCAAGTCGCACACGTCGAATCTGAGCCCGGCGAGCTTCCCCGCACGATGGCTGCCTGGGTGATCCGCGAGGAGCGCCAGGGCGAGCCGACCGACGCGTTCCAGATCGAGGAGATCGAGGTTCCCGAGCCGGAGGCGTTCGAGGTGATCGTCCGGGTGATGGCCGCCGGCGTGAACTTCAACAACGTCTGGGCGGCACTGGGCGAGCCGGTGGGCGTCTGGCGCTACGGCGATCACCCGCGTTGGGGCCATCACATCGGCGGCTCAGACGCGTCGGGCGTCGTGTGGAAGGTCGGTCCGGGCGTGACGCGTTGGAAGCCCGGCGACGAGGTCGTCATCCACTGCAACCAGGCCTCCTACGAGGACCCCGAGGTCCACGGCTTCGACCCGCTCGCTGCGCCGAGTCAGCAGATCTGGGGTTACGAGACGACCTGGGGCTCGTTCGCGCAGTTCTGCAAGGTTCAGGCCCAGCAGCTTTTGCCCAAGCCCGGGCACCTGGCCTGGGAGGAGGCTGCCGCCTACGGTCTTACCTACTTCACCGCCTACCGCATGCTGATGGACCGCTGCCACCTCCAGGCCGGGCACCGCGTGCTCATCTGGGGCGCGGCCGGCGGCCTCGGCGTGTTTGCCACGCAGCTGTGCGCGCTGACCGGCGCGGATGCCGTGGGGGTCGTCTCGAGCGAGGAGAAGGGCCAGCTCATCCGGCAGCTCGGCGCGGTCGGCTACATCAACCGCGGCGAGTTCGCGGGCATGATGCGCCGCGGTGACGAGGGAAAGGACGAGGAGCTCGCGCGCTTCAAGGAGTCCCGGCGGTTCTGCAAGGCCGTCGAGGCGATCCTCGGTGAGCCGCCCGACATCGTCTTCGAGCACGTCGGCAAGGCCACCTTCCCGACCTCGGTGCTGGTGGTCAGACCGTTCGGCAAGGTGGTCATCTGCGGCGCCACGTCGGGCTACCAACTCGATTTCGACGTACGCTATCTGTGGATGCGACAGAAAGAGATCGTCGGCTCGCACTTCGCCAACGCCTGGGAAGCGACCAAGGCCAACCAGCTGATCGAGGAATCGAAGATACGCCCGGTGCTGTGGCAGACCATGGGATTCGAGAAGGTCGCCGAGGCTCACCAGCTGCTGCGCGACAACCTGCACCTCGGCAAGATCGCGATCCTCGTCGGCGCCACCGAGGAGGGCCAGGGCAAGACGGGCGAAGGGCCGGGCGCGATCCGCGCGGAGGTGGGCGCCTGATGGCCGGCGTAATCCACATCGACTGGTACGCCACCGTTCTGCGCCAGGACGCTTTCGCGGCCGCGGTCACCCGCGTCGCCCCGCTTGCGCTGCGCTATGGCGCGACTCAGTATTCGGTTCACCGCTCGCGCGACGACGCCTACCGGATCACCCAGATGGCGTGGTTCGAGTCCAAGCCCGCCTGGTACAGCTATTGGGAGGGCCCGGAGATGATCGAGTTCCGAGCTCGCAACGCCGGCCACTACCAGATTCCGATCAGCTACGTGTGGCACGACGAGCTGGTCGCCGGCGCGATGGGCCCCGCCGTGGCGACCCAGCCCGAGCCCGAGCCCGAGCCGGTCGCACCGGCGACGGCCTGAGCGCCCGCCGCATCCGCCAGTGGAAAGCGGTTAGAACCGATGCGCGGTAGGCCGCCAGGTCCTATCCTTCTCCTGCCGTGACACGCACGCACAAGATCGTCAATCTGATCGGCGTGCCCCTGCCACTCGTCGGTCTCGGCGCGGCCATCGTGCTGCTCTGGAACCGCGCGATCGGGCCGCTCGAGCTCGCGCTGCTCGCCGGGCTCTATCTGCTCACGGCACTTGGGGTGACGCTCGGCTACCACCGCATGTTCACTCATCGCGCGTTCGAATCAAGCCGGGCGTTCCGCGCCATCGTCGCCGTCCTCGGGTCGATGGCCGTGCAGGGATCGGTGATCACCTGGGTCGCCGACCACCGCAAGCACCACACGTTCACCGATCAGGAGGGCGACCCGCACTCGCCCCACCTCGCCGGCCCCGGGTTCTGGGGCGGGGTCAAGGGACTCTGGCACGCCCACGTCGGCTGGCTGTTCGAGACGGTCGGCACCGCGGACCGCCAGCGCTTCGCGTCCGATCTGCTCAGAGACGGGGTGATTCGGGTCATCGACAAGCTGTTCTTTCTCTGGGTGGTTCTCGGCTTGGCGATCCCCTTCACGCTCGGTTGGCTCATCGGCGGCGGGATCGGCGCCGCACTCACCGCTTTGCTGTGGGGCGGCTTCGTCCGCGTCTTCCTCCTGCACCACGTGACGTGGTCGATCAACTCCGTCTGCCACTTCTTCGGGCGCAAGCGGTTCGACACCGAGGACGAGTCGCGCAACGTGTTCTGGCTCGCGCCGCTGTCGATGGGCGAGGCCTGGCACCACAACCACCACGCCTTCCCGACGTCCGCCTTCCATGGCCTCAGCCCATGGGAGCGGGTGGCTGACCCGACCGGGCTGCTGATCGCGCTGCTCGAGAAGCTCGGGGTCGTTTGGAACGTCGTGCGGGTCAGCCCCGAGCGTCAGCGGGACAAGGCCCTCCCGCGCACCGTCTCACCCGCCGGACCCGACCCGTCCGCCGCGGCCTAGGCGGCCCGCTCAGGCCGACTCGAGCGGCGCCATCGTCAGCCCGGCGCCGTTGAGCTGCTCCCAGTACTGCTCGGCTTCGTCGCGCGGTCCGCTCCAGACGATCGCGCAGCCGCTCTTGTGGATCCGGTCGGCGAAGCGGTAGCCCTCGGCCAGCGAAACTCCTGGAATTACGCGTGAAAGAGTCTCCGCGACGTGGTCAAAGGTGTTGTGGTCGTCGTTGAGCACTACCACTCGCCACAGGCCACCCACGTCGCTGCCCGGTCCGCTCAGGCGTGGCAGCTCAACCGTCTGCGACATCTGATTCCAGCATAGAGCTTCCTATGGGTGCCTCAGCCGGATCGGACCGCCTCCGCGCGCTTGCGCCAGTAGCGCTCGAGCCCCGCGTAGAGCTGATCGGGGGGCGCCGCCTGTTCATAGGCGGCGGCGGTCTCCGCGTCGACGCGCTCGCCGATCTCGGACCGGACGCGGCCCACGAACGCCTCGTGATCGCCCTCCTTGGCCAGCGACGCCCAGTCGTCGAGACGTTCGGACAGTTCAGCCAGCTGAGCGTCCACGTCCTCGCTCATCCCGAAGTGGGTCATCACCAGCCGGCGGGGCTTCCAGGCGACGATCCGCTCGATCGACGCGTGCCAGCTCTCGACGTCGATGTCCGGCGGGGGACTCGGTGGGATCGTCAGCGGCGTCCCGGCAATTCGCACTCCTCCCACGTCGCCCACGAACGCGGTCCCCTCCGGCGCGTGCAGGAACGACACGTGGTGGGAGGCGTGCCCTGGCGTGTAGGCGACCTCAAACGCCCGGTCGAACAGGCTCTCGCCGCCCTTCAGGACGCGCAGGTTCTCCTCGGGAACCGGCACCATCTCGCCCCATAGACGATCCATGTCCTCGCCGTAGAGCATCCGCGCGCTCTGCATCAATCGCTCGGGCGCGGCCATGTGCCGCGCGCCGCGCTCATGGACGTAGACCTCGAGGTCCGGCCAGCGCTCTACGAGCGATCCGCTCGCGCCCGCGTGGTCGAGGTGGATGTGGGTGAGGAGCAGCGCTCGCGGGCGCGCTCCGTCCAGGCCGGCCAGCAGCGTGTCCAGGCACGACGTGGGTCCCGGGTCGATCACGACGTCGTCGAGAAGCCAGGCGCCGATGACGTTCGGGCGCCCGAGGTGCAGGACGTCGATCAGTTGCATCCGTGCGGTGTCTCGGCCGCCAGGATCAGGTCGCCTCGAGCTCGTCGTCTTCGCGCGGCTCGACCACCGGCAAAACCGCGGTCGACTCGATATCCGGATCGCCGGCATCTGCGATGTCCGGACCCTCGTCATCCCCGACTTCTGGGTGCCTGATCTCGTACTCGTCGATGCCGATCTCGTCCGGCAGCGCGTCCTCGACGGGCACCTCGACCGGCGCCGGCTCGGCCCGGGCGTCCTCCTCGGGCGTGACGCCTTCTTCAATTGCCCCGAACCGTTCTTCGTCTCGGCCGCCCGGAGCCACATCCTCCTCGGACGCTGCCGGG
>DATBYI010000652.1:0-2778 GCA_036513815.1 Solirubrobacteraceae bacterium | reverse complement strand
CGAGCAGCGCGCAGTGGGCCGACACTTGGCTCGGGCTCGACGTCGGCACCGACATCGCCCTGGCCAACACGGTCGCCCGCGAGATCATCCACGCCGGGCTGACCAACGACAAGTTCATCGAGCACGCCACCACCGGATACGGAGAGTTCAAGGCCTCGGTCGAGCCGTGGACGCTCGAGGAGGGCGAGCGCGTGACGGGCGTGCCGGCGGAGACGATCCGCGAGCTCGCCCACGCTTACGCCCGGGCCGACCGCGCGATCCTGTGCTGGACGCTCGGGATCACCGAGCACGTCACCGCGGTCGACAACGTCCTCTCGCTCATCAACCTGTCGCTGCTGACCGGGCACGTCGGACGCTACGGCTCAGGGCTGAACCCGCTGCGCGGCCAGAACAACGTCCAGGGCGGCGGCGACATGGGCGCGATCCCCAACAAGCTCCCGGGCTTCCAGGACATCGAGAAGAACGACGAGGCCCGGGCCCGCTTCGAGGCGGCCTGGGGCACCCCGATCATCCCGAAGTACGGCTGGCACCTGACGCAGATGTTCGAGGCGATGGAGCGCGGTGAGCTCAAGACCCTGTACGTGTTCGGCGAGAACCCCGCCCAGTCCGAGGCCGACTCCAAGAAGACGCACGAGTTGCTCGAAGGGCTCGACTTCCTGATTGTCCAGGACATCCTGATGACGAAGACGGCCGAGATGGCGGACGTGGTCCTCCCGGGCACCGCCTCGTGGTGCGAGGCCGACGGCGGGACCGTGACCAACAGCGAGCGGCGGGTGCAGCGGATGCGCAAGGCGCTCGACCCCCCCGGCCAGGCCCGCGACGATCACTGGATCATCTCCGAGCTCGCCCGCCGGCTCGGACACGACTGGGGGGACCCGACGCTCGAGGAGGCCTGGGACGAGTTGCGCAGCCTCAGCCCCATGCACACGGGCATGAGCTACGCGCGACTAGAGGCCTCGGGCGGCATCCAGTGGCCATGCCCGAGCGAAGACCATCCGGGCTCGATGTACCTCCACGGGCGCCTGTGGGAAGACGGACCGGCGCAGGGACCGAAGGCCCCGTTCTCGGTCACCACGTGGGTGCCACCGGTCGACGAGCTGAACGACGATTTCCCGATCCGCCTGACTACCGGCCGGCGCCTCGACTCCTACAACACGGGCGTCCAGTCGAACCTATACAGCTCACCGCTTCGCAGGGGCGAGACGCTCGATCTCCACCCTGCCGACGCGGCGAGCCTCGACGTCGAACCGGGTGAGATCGTGAAGATCAGCTCGCGGCGCGGATGGGTCGAGGCGCCCGTGCGCCTGGACACCGGTCTGCGCCCGGGACTCGCCTTCATGACCTTCCACTTCCCCGACCAGGTCGACGTCAACGTGCTGACGATCGACGCGACCGACCCAAAGTCGGGAACCGCGGAGTTCAAAGCCACCGCTGTCCGGGTCGAGAAGCTGAACGGCGGCCCCAAGGAGGCGGCCGGCGTGGCCAGCCGCACTGCCGGCGAGTAGCGTAAGACCGAGTGGATCTCCGCCTCCTCGACGCCCAGCCGACCACCGACGAGCGCGCGGCCATCGACGCGTTCCTCGGTCCGCCCGTGTCGGCCTGGGCGGGAGCTGACCGCGTCGAGAACGGGCACTCCGCGCACGGGGGTCACGCCGCCCGGGCCCAGCGTTCCCAGCTCCTCCCCACCCTTCACGCGCTGCACGAGCAGGCGGGTTGGATCAGCCCCGGCGCGCTCAACTACATCGCGCAGCGGCTGACCATCCCCCCCGCCGACGTCTACGGCGTGGCGACCTTCTACGCGCTGTTCTCGGTGGAGCCGCGTCCGCCCCGCGTGCTGCACGTCTGCAACGACCTCGCCTGCCGCTGCGCCGGCTCGCAGCAGCTGATCGACACGCTGACCGAGCAGATCGGACCCCAGGGAACCGACCATGACGGCGCCACCTGGCTACCCAGCCCGTGCCTGGGCCAGTGCGATCGGGCACCTGCCGCGCTGCTCGTGCAGTCCGGCGAGTCCCCGGTCGAGCGCGAGTTGACCGGCGTTGACGCCGACGGGCTGATCGAGATCCTCCACGGTGCCACGCCGGCGCCGCCGCCCTCGGCCGAGTCGCCGCAGGCCGGTCAGCCGGGCCTCCGGCTGCTCCGCCGGGTCGGCGTGGCCGATCCCGAGAGCCTCGACGACTATCGCGCCCACGGCGGCTACGACGCCCTGCGACGGGCGATTGACATCGGACCAGACGGCGTCCTGCGCGAAGTGCTCGACTCCAAGCTCATGGGCCGCGGCGGTGCCGCCTTCCCTACCGGGCGCAAGTGGGACGCGGTCGCACGTCAGCCGCGCCGACCGCACTACCTGATCTGCAACGCCGACGAGTCCGAGCCGGGGACGTTCAAGGATCGCGTGGTGCTGGAAGGCGATCCGTTCTCGGTGATCGAGTCGATGACGATCGCGGCGTACGCGACCAACTGCAGCCATGGCTACATCTACCTGCGCGGCGAGTATCCGCTGGCGCTCGAGATCCTCGAGGACGCGCTCGCCGCCGCGCGCCTCCACGGCTACCTCGGCGACGCGATGCTGCGGTCGCAGTTCTCCTTCGACATCGAGATTCGCCGCGGCGCCGGCGCCTACATCTGCGGCGAGGAGACCGCGATCTTCAATTCGATCGAGGGCTTCCGCGGCGAGCCCCGTGCGAAGCCGCCGTTTCCGGTCGAGCGCGGGCTGTTCGGCAAGCCCACGGTGGTCAACAACGCCGAGACGCTGGTCAACGTGCTGGAGGTGCTGCG
>DATBYI010000651.1:0-3136 GCA_036513815.1 Solirubrobacteraceae bacterium | reverse complement strand
CCACAAGCTCCTGACGTCTGCTCTTCGCTACGTCATCGCTCGCGCCCAACCGAAAACCTACGCCCCGACTGCCACACCCGCAAGACCGAGGAGAACACCAGCCCGCAAATACCGGCCAACACCGACTTGACTTTCATCGGTCGATCAAAGCGACAGCGCCGCTGCAAGCCGCCCGGCGCTGAGCAGCAGGGGTCTGCATGGCGCGAGGACTTGGTCAAGGATCGTTGCGCGGTGGCGTAGGATCGCCATCACGTGCGCGGGATTCCAGTGATCGGGAGATTTGTGGCGGTGCTCGCGAGCGTCGCGCTTGCTGGCGCAGCGATGGCCGCTTGCGGGGGTTCGGGTTCCACGCCCGCCAGCAGCGCGCACACGACGTCTGCCGCCCATGTCGGCTTCACGGGGAGGATTGTCGCCGGGAACACGGAGGTGTGTATGCCGAAGTCAGCACCGGTCACTGCCGGCGATCCGCCGCCCGGCACCTGCGTGATCGAGCTGGGGAGTGGCGGCCGCTACCAGTGCCCGACGTCGGTCGCCCAGAGCTTCGGAGCCGACGGAGGCGACGCCGCCACCAACAGCGGCTGCAAGAAGGTCGCAGCACCGATGATTCCGGCGAGCTGGCGGCCGACGTTGCGACGTCTCGCTGCTGTTAAGGCGTGCCTAAACCGCGCTGGGATCGTCGCTGCCGGCGGCGCGTTGCCCGGCTTCGAGAGCTACCGAGACACGCCGATCGGAGCGCTGCTGATGGCAGGTCCGACGCGGCCGACCTCGATCGCGTTCTATGCGTCCGACGCCAAAGCGAGCCAGGGGTATGTCCGCGTTCGTGACAACGTCGCCAAGGAGGGCGGGACGATGATCCGGCACGGTCGGCTGCTCATCGTCTGGGGTTCGCTCCCGATCGCAACGGTGCACGCCAGTGAGGAGCGCTGCGCCCTGCATCCTTAGCTGTGTCCTTCTGCTGCTGAAGTAACGACTGCCGGATTGGGCTAGGACCGGCACTGTCCCAAATCGATCAAGGTGGAAGCTGGTCCAGCAACTGTCGTGATCGGATGAGCCAGGATTCGACCTGGTCGGGTGTCCGGTTTCGGATCGACCAGTCGACCTGACGAAGGGCTTGATGTAGGACGTAGGCACGAACGATGATTTCGTTCCGTTGCGCGTGGATGTACCGCCAGAGTTCAGCCTCCGCACGCGGGGGCCGACGGGCTACGTGGAGGCAGAAAGCGAGCGTGGTGAGGTCGAATATGCGATCTCCGGACCGGTAGCCCTCGCAGTCGATCACGGCGCGAAGCCGTCCATCTTCAACCAGCGCGTTGCGCTGATGGAAGTCGAGGTGCACAGCGTCTCGTTCCTGGAAAGCCACACTCTCAAGCGCCGCGCCTGCGGCCTGAACCTGATCCAACAGGTCTTGGGTCGCTGCGTCATGCTCCGCCAGTGAGGCGTGCTCGCAGTAGCCCTCAAGCCCATGCACCAGGGAGCGGCGCACGTAGTCGCCCCACCCCGAGCCATCTGGAACGGCATCCCCTTGCAGGCGATTGAAGCGAACCAACTCATCAAGCAGCCTGCTGCCCACGCGGTCGGTTGGCCGGCCGCTCACGAACTCCTGCAAGATGAGCTGACCTTGCTCGATCGGCTCGACCGCGAGATAAGCCGGGATCTTCGCGCCACGCGCACGGAGGCGACCGACGATCGCCGCCGCGTTCTGGCCCCGCTCGCGGCCAACGGCGTCGACCGGCCAATCCCACTTCGCAATCGCACGACGCCCGATTCGATCGACGACCTCTGCCGCTCCGACCTCGCCGCCCCGGACTTCCCCAACAACCGCGTAGCCCGCGATCGCGACGGGCTCGCGTTTCAGGGCCTCGGCTAGCGTCACCAAGACATCCTTGCGTAGATCCGCATCAAACGACCTGCTCGCACTGCCCGTTTGGGCTAGAAGCCGCACTCGAGAGGCGGGCCGGGCATCGGCCGCAGGCATTGCTGCCCCGCGCTCGACCGTGGGACCGTTTCCGCGGAAACGTGACGGTGAAACAACCTAAAGCTCCGATTGGCGGGGGACACGAGAGCCCGGGCCGGGGCGACGATCGACCGCGGCCACGACACAACGGTTCGGCCTCCGCGCTCACCGGGGGCGGTGGATCGGCAATCGCGCCGCCGCCGCGCCCGCGCCGGGCGAGCGCCGGTGGCCGTCGTCAGATCAAGCGGCGCCAGTGTTGCCGCTATTCCCCGAACCGGCGTAGCCCGGGTTGACGGCCGTGCAGTAGAGCAGGACCCAGGTGCCCGGTGTGACGGTCTCGTTGATGGTGTAGCCCGGTCCCGACGACGACCCCGCCATCTGGACCCACTCGCCCTTCCACCCCGGCGGGACCGAGGAGCAGTTTGGGATCGACGACAGGTCCTCCCCGGCGGCCGTCGCTCGCTTTCCGATCTTTTCGATCCCCATCGCGGCGAGCCTGCGGTTCACCGCGGCGGTCGACGACGTGCGGTTGATCGTCAACGACACCGATCCGTCGTGAAGTCGGGTCACGGCGAACGCCGGCGGCGTACCGGTAGTGGCACCGATCGCTAGTACGGCCGCGGCGGCAGTCGCGACCAGTCCGGTCGTGCTGGCGACAAGGAGGCGCCGCGTGGGTCGCCGTGATCGGCGTGGCCGTTGTGCGAGGTCGTAGGCGGCTGCGGTGAGCTGTAGGCCGACTCGTTCGAGGTGCGGGGGGAAGCTGGTGTTGGTCATTGGGAGATTCCGAGTCGAGTGGAGAGGGTCCTCAGGGCGCGCGACACACGGATTCGAGCGTTGCGCTCGGTAGTGCCCATGCGGGCGGCTGCTTCGTCGTAGTCCATCTCGGCGACCACGCGCAGCTGCAGGGCTTGGCGTTGGGTGTCGGGCAGGGTGTTCAGAGCTTCGGTCAGCTCGGGCATCTGGAGCGCAGCGTCGATCTGGGACTCGATCTCAGCGGGCTCATCGGGGTCGTGGTCGAGCTGGATACCGAGCTTCTGGCAGGTCTTGAGCTCCACCCGCCCGCGGCGGTGATATCGACGGACCAAGTTGCGGGCGATCCCGTACACCCAGCCGCGCGCTGACTCGTCGGTCGCGCCACGGAACCCGTCGAGACTAACCAGCGCCTGCGCGAACGTCTCGGCG
>DATBYI010000650.1:0-4212 GCA_036513815.1 Solirubrobacteraceae bacterium | reverse complement strand
GTCCCGCTCGATCGCCGGGCCATCTACCGCTACCTGCGCGCGTGCGAGCCCGTCCAGGTCGACGTGACGCTGCTGAGCGCGGCCGACCGGCTCGCGACCCGCGGTCGCGGGTCCGACGAGGCGATCCGGCGCCATCTCGGGCTGGCACGCGAGATGCTGGGCGACGCGCTGGCGTGGCGCAGGGCGCGACCAAGGCCGCCCCTGCGCGGCGATGAGCTGTCCCGCGCGGTCGGCCTGCGACCAGGACGCGAACTCGGCCAGATCCTCCAGGAGCTCGAGGAGGCAAGCTTCGCCAACGAGATCACCTCGCGCGAGGAGGCGATCGAGCGAGCACGCGAGCTGATCGGAGTCGGCCGCCTGCGATCGTCTCGGTAGTGGGTCTCACCCCAATGTCCCGACCCACTAGGGTTCTCGGCGTGAGCGACCCGGACTGCATCTTCTGCAAGATCGTCGCCGGCGAGCTGCCGGCCACGATCATCGACGAGGATGAGCGCGCGATCGCGTTCATGGACATCAACCCGGCGACGCGCGGGCACCTGTTGGTGGTCCCGCGCGAGCACGCCCGCAATCTCCTCGTGGTGGACCCCGAGGACCTCAAGGCGTGCGCGGTGATGGCCCAGCGCATGGCCCAGAGGATCAACGAGCGCCTCGATCCGGCCGGCGTGAATCTGCTGAACTCGTGCGGCCCGGCGGCGTGGCAGACCGTGTTCCACTTCCACCTGCACGTGATCCCGCGCTACGAGGGCGATCCGCTGAAGCTGCCGTGGACGCCCGCTCCGGGAGACCCGGAAGAGATCGAAGCGACAGCTGAGGCGCTGCGCTGAGGCGCTGCGCGGCCCGCCGCGCAGCGGGCTCGTGCACGAGAACCTGCAGCGAATCACTCCAGAAATCCATGTGCTGCGCTTCCTTGCTACCTTCCCCGGGTTGGTCGGGGCCCTTGGGGGCACCGTGACCGGCGTGTCCGAACGAAGGCAGCTAAGGGGAGTACATGGCAACGGGTACCGTCAAGTGGTTCAGCGACGACAAAGGGTTCGGTTTCATCACGCCCGACGACGGCGGGCGTGACCTTTTCGTTCATTTCACTGGCATCGTGGGGGACGGCTATCGGTCGCTGTCCGAGGGTGTGAAGGTTTCCTATGAGGAGGAGGCCGGCCCGAAGGGGCCGAAGGCAGTAAACGTCAACAAGATCTGAGCTCCGGCTGGACCGGTAGGCCTGGATCTGACGGCCCGGCGGCCCGCGCGATGCGTGGCCCCGCCGGGGCCGTGGCGCAACTGGCGCCCGGGCGTCGTGTTGAATCTGAATATGAAACGTTCTCTGATGGCCACCGCCGGCGCCGTCGCGCTGTGCGGCCTTCTTCCAGCTTCCGCGACGGCGTTAATCACCGAGCTCGGTGCGACCGCGTCGCCGCTTGTCGCTCCCGCGTGTCCGAAGGGCGTCGCGGCGTCCCAGTGCACGATCATCCTGACCCGCGCCACCGCGCTCGAGACGATCAGGGACAACGTCGCCTATCCCTCCACGGTCAAGCAGGCGGGTCGCCTTGTCGCCTTCACCGTCGGGCTGTCGGCGCTGTCGACAAGCGCCACCACGGCGCAGAGTGACATCAGTTTCCTCGACAAGACCTACGGTGGCGACGCTCAGGTCGAGATCACGGTCCTCAAGCTCGTCGGGCCGAAGAACAACCGTGACTGGCAGGTGGTGGAGTCAAGCCCGCTGGTCGACGTCCAGCCCTACCTGGGGCAGATCGCCCAGTTCGCGCTGACGACGTCGTTGCCCGTGGTCCGTGGTGAGACGATCGCGCTGACCACGCCGACGTGGGCGCCGGTCCTGTCGATCGACCTCTCGACGTCGCATTTCGCCTACCGGCAGAGCCGGAGTCGGAACTGCAACAACCCACCGTCGACCTCGCAGGCCCAGGTCACCGCCGGCACCAGCGCGCGCTACGTCTGCGACTACCCGGGCACCCGGGTCGAGTACAGCGCCACCGAGGTCACCAATCCGGTGCCGACGACGACGACCACGACGCCGACCACGACGCCGACGAAGACCAAGAAGTAAGCCGCTCCGGCTGATCGTCCCGCGGGCTAGTGCTTCTCCGCTTCGCCCCGCGGGACGGTTGGGAGCGAGGCTGCGAGGCCCGGCCGGGCCTGTAGCCGAAGCGACCTGCTAGGGGAGGCCGGTGCCGCCGCTGCCCGTGCCCGACGAGCCGTTCCCAGAGGTCGTGCTACCGCCGGTCGGCGCCGCACCACCGTTCGCCCCGGTCTGGCCGCCCGTGCCGCCACCGGTCGTTCCACCGGACGTCCCGCCGTTCGTGCCGGCACCGCTCGTACCGCCGGACGTCCCGGCGCTCGTGCCCGACGAGTTCCCCGATGAGGAGGATCCGCTCGTGGCGTTCGAGCCACCCGTAGTCGTGGTCGTGGACGAGGTGGAGCTAGTCGAGGTCGTCGACTGGTTGGACGCCGATGCCGCGGTGGGCACGGTCAGCGGGGGAGCGCCCGAGGTGTCCGTCGCCGGGGAACCGCCGCCGCACGCCGCCAAGCCGGCGCAAACCGCCAGGCCGGCAACCAATTTGCCAACGGGAACGCCACGGAAGACAGCTGGACGGCGAGGCACGACCAAACTCAGACTTCGAGCGGCTCCATGCGGCGTCCGCAGTGCGGGCAGTCGTTGAGGTCCTTTTGACACAGCTGATCGCACCAGTTGCAGAAGCGAAGGTTCTCGACGGCCCATGGGAGCTCGGACGGGGTCGGAGCGAGCGGAAGCAACTCGCCAACGACCTCGAGCGGCTCACCGGTCTCACGGTCGACGTAGACACGGCCGGGCTCGGCCTCGATCACAACCTCACGCCCCGTGGATGGCGTCCTCATGCGGTACCTCTGACGCGTCCTCATCCTTAGTCATCGTATAGCAGGAGTATTGATGGTGTCGGCGGCCGGCTGAGGTTGGCGGCGGGCCGGATGTCCTGCGCGCCGGCGCGGCCGATTGCGGCCACGGCGGCTCGGGGAGAGCGGCCGGGGCGGCCCGGGAAAGCGCCCGCGGCGGTTCGGGGAGCGGGCGCGGCGTCCCCGGGAGAGCGCCCGCGGCGGTCCGGGGAGCGGGCGCGGCGCCCCGGGGAGAGCGGCCGCGGCGCCCCCCTGCCGACCGCTTGGGTAGAGTGCCGCCCGTCACGTATGGTCAAGCCGCTCGGACGCATCGCCACGTTCATCACGGGAGCTTTGATCGCGGTGAGCCTCGGTGGTTGCGCGCTCAAGCATGAGACCGCCAACCTGGTCACGGGCAAGCAGCTGTTCGCCACCAACTGTGGCGCGTGCCACACGCTGGCCCACGCCAACACGACCGGTGACGTGGGGCCGAACCTTGACGACGCGTTCCGGCAGGACCGCGCCGACGGGGTGAAGAGCACCTCGATCGAGGGCCTCGTCAACTACTGGATCCAGTACCCGAACACCCAGGGTCGGATGCCGGCGATGCTGGTCAAGGGCCAGGACGCCCAGGACATCGCCGCGTACGTGGCCGCCGTGGCGGCCAAACCCGGGCAGGATACGGGCGCGCTGGCGACGGCGATCCAGGCCAAGGTGGCGCCGACGCCCGCGGTCGGCAAGACGATCTTCACCGGCGTTGGCGGCTGCGGCTCCTGCCACACGCTCGCCGCCGCGGGCACGACGGGGACGGTCGGCCCGAACCTCGACCAGCGGCTCAAGAGCGACTGCGCGTCGCCGCAGTCGCAACAGATCCGCGGGGCGTCGCTCGAGAAGTGCATCGAGACGGCGATCACCAAGCCCTACGCCTACATCCCGTCGGGCTACAGCTCCGGGATCATGCCCGACACGTTCAGCAAGACGCTCAGCCCGTCCCAGATCCAGGCGCTGGTGGCGTTCTTATCGACTGCCGTTAAGTAGGGCCGGCGGCGCCCGGTGGCGCGGGCGCGCGAGGCGAGCGCGGGGGGCGAGAGCGGGGGCGAGAGCATCATGCATAAGTCGACATTCGGCCCGTGATCGTCGGGCCGTGTCGGGTTTTGCATGTGGGGCATGCATAACTCGACACGCCTCGCGAGAAGCGCGCGAAATGTCGTGTTTTGCATGCTGGATCCGGCGGGGGCGGATGGTGGGTCCCGGCGGGGTGGCGCGGGGCGGATGGTGGGCCCGGCGGGGTGGCATGGGGCGGATGGTGACGCCCGGCGGGGTGGCGCGGACGGGCGGTAGCGCGGGTCGGAC
>DATBYI010000649.1:0-4669 GCA_036513815.1 Solirubrobacteraceae bacterium | reverse complement strand
GGCCGAATGACGAGCTCCGCCGAAGTTTGAGGCGGAACTAGCTGCATTAACATAGCACGGGCACGTTCAAACCTCCTGATACCGAGCATTTCCGTGCCTTGACGCCCAGCGAGCCGAAGGATCGGCTGCGTTTGTGGAGTTGGGTGCGTACTGACGTTGGTGTGATGGTTAATGCGTCAGCGACCACGAGGCGTCAGCCGCAGCGACCGTTGGTTGGCTGGTTCAGCCGTAACCCAACCCCCCGCGTTCTATTCGCGTCGCCCCGGTAGACTCGGTGCTCAAGGTCACTCGTCGCTTCTGCGAGTCCGTTTCGCGGACGGCCGCCGCCAGCAGCCCCCCGCCGACATCACGGACAGTTTCGCCCGAGCTTTAGAGAGCCGTTTCTCGACAATAGTCGCCCGAACCCCCTATGAGGCGGTTCTGTGGCGCTCAAGGGAGGTTCTCGTGGTTCCGACCCCACCGGGCGAGGCGCTGGGCTCGTCGCCACATGTGGCGATCCCCAGTGGAATTGATGTCCGCTCCGAGTCCAGCTGATCAGGATGCCGTCCAGGGGTGCTTACCGCGCGGATCGAAATACGTTGTGGTGAGGGCCGGGCGGCGTCTAGGCGCTCTCGCCACTCGCCGGCGCACTCCGCTGACCGTAGTCGGCACGCTGCTCGCGTTGGGCGCGCTTGTGTTTGTTCTGGCCGGCCGGTGGCAACAGTTCGCAAGTGCCGCCGCCGGTGCGCCGTGGTGGGCGTTGACAGCCGCGGCGGCGCTACAAACTGCGTCACTGCTGGCGCGCACCGAGGCTTGGAACGTGACCGTGCACGCTGCAGGTGGCACGGTCGGCCGTCGGCGCCTATACCGCGCCGCCGGCGTCGGCTACCTCGGCAACATCGTCAACGGAGAACTCGGGTTCGCCGCGCGAATCGCGTCGCTTCGGCGCGCCGCGCCCCGGGACACGCCCAAAGCGATCGTCCTCGCGACCACCGAGATCCCCATCGTCCTGACGGAGCTCACGCTGGCAACGCTGTTCTCGTTCACGCTCGTCGCACCCTTGGGCCTGCCGTGGTGGACGCCGCTTGTCGGGCTCTGCGCGGTTCTCGCCGTCGTTGCATGGCTCGCCCGGCTGGCCCGACGTCACCCGAGTGGATGGTGGAAAGGCCTCGCCGCGCTCAGCGAACGCCGCGCCCGCACCCGCCTCGTGATTTTTGTTGTGCTCGCCGTCTGCGGGCAGATCGCGCGGAACTGGCTGATGCTGTATGCCAGCGGCGTCCACGCGTCCGTGTTTGACGCGATCGCCGTCCTGATCGCCGTCGCGGCGCTCGGCATGCTGCCGATCGGCCCAGGCGTCGGCGCGGCCGCGATGGTCCTGATCCTCGGGTCCACCGGCGTAGCCGGCGCCAGCGCCGCCGGTGTGCTCCTGACCGCAACCGGCACCGCCGGCGCGCTTGCCTACGGTGGCTGGTCACTCGCCGACCGCCTCTGGACGAAACGAAGAGCGAGGCTACGGCTTCGCGCCTCCGGGGCTGTCCGCCGCGCACCCGCGCTGACCCAGCCCTAACGCCCGTCCGTCGCGAGGGCCGCGCCGTGGCGCGACGTTTCCGCGGAAACGTGACTCGTGGGTTGCGCATCGTGATGCCGCGAGGTGAGGTATCTGAGACTTTCACTTCTCGATGAGGCTGTCGAGAAACCCGGTGCGTCGCGATTCTTTGTAGTTCTCTCACGAGGGAAGGATCCCGTGGCCGGCACTTGTGACCAGCTCACAATCGTTTTCATTTGTGCGACAACCTCAAATGGGACGGTTCGCTAGTACCTCCTCACATCTTTCGGCTCAGTCCGCCCGGTGAGTCCGCGGCGGGGAAACACAAGCGACGACGACGAACAGGACCGTCAGGCCGCTCACCCCCGCTTCGCCGAGCTGGTCCTCTGTGTGGCAGCGGCTCGATTCCGTCGGGGCGATCCGCCGTCCTGGCCTGGCCGTCCCGGGGACTCCGCTGCGCTCGTGTCCACTAGCACCCCCAACAGTTCGCCGACGGTCGGCTCTCGACCGATGGGCGCCGGTAGCGGCAGGTGGTTCTGGATGCGGTACCGGTTGCGACGGCCGTCCTTTTCCTTGACCACATAGCCGGATTCGGCCAGGTCGTTGACGATCCCGAACGCCCGGCGCTCGGTGACGCCGAGTACATCGGCGATCTCGCGCAGGCGGACACCCGGATCGCGAGCGATGCAGACCAGCACCCGGGCATGGTTCGTCAAAAAGCTCCACTCACCCATCAAACAAATATAGAAGAAAAAATTCCGGAAATCACTTGCTACTTTGTTGCGGCCGCAGTAGTGTCGGCCGCGACATCTCAAGCCCGGTGTGAAGGGAGTCAACCGCCTTCTCCGGCCTGAGACCGACAGAGAGGGGCGGCCATGACCGTGACGTCCGACATGACCGGCGCGGGTGCGACAGCGGTGGCGGAACGCCACGAGACGACGTCTCAGGCGGCGAGAGATTGGCAGCGCTACGCCTGGGCGGCGGGGATCGTTTACGTCATCGCGCTCGTCGCGGAATCCGTGGTCGCGATCGGAGTCGGACTGACCCAGAACGACTCAGCCGGGAAGATGGCGAGCGCTCTGTACGAGCACCGCGCGCGGCTGGTCGTTATCGCGTGCCTGTCGGTCGTCTACGCCGCCAGTTTTCTGATCTACCTCTGGAGCCTTTACAACCAGCTGCGCGGCACGCCCGAGCGGCCACGGATCCTCGCCCCCTTGGTGATCGCCGGCGGAGTGATCTTCGTTGCCCTTCACGCCGTCAGCGACATCGGCATCACCGGCCTGGTCGGCGCCAAGCTCGCGGCCTACGGCGCTCAACACGACCACAGCGTCTCCTACTCGCTGTACCTCACGACGTATGCATTTGACAGCGTCGCCGACGTGTTCGGCAGCCTCTTTGCCGTGGCGACCGGGTTGATCGTGCTAAAGAGCGGCGTCCTGCCACGCTGGCTCGGATGGATGTCGATCGTTGCCGGACTCATGTTCTTCCTTCAAGCCTTTGGCCTCGGCGGCGTGATCGCCTCGTTCGGGCTGGTCTTCGACATCATCGGCTTCGTGCTGTTCCTGATCTTCGTTCTCGCGAGCAGCATCGTCTTCCTGAGGCGACCAACCGCGGTCTCCAACACCGCGGCGGCTGCGATCCGCTAGGTCGTAGAGGACCCAAGCTGGTAGCAAGCCATCCTTGCGTCCGAAAGTAGTTTTGGGCGTATGCCTCGACTGCCGGATTCCGCCGGTCGGCGATCGGTCATGCCAGAAGAGTGGCGTTTTCGGGTGTCAGGCTCTCGACGAACCCTCTCGGCGATTACCCGCCTCGATGACGGCTGATCCGACGTCGCGACCAGGGCCTCTCACTCCTCGAACCGCACCGAGCGAATCGACTACCGCCGTTGGGTCATCCTCAGCTCCCATCGGTGCCGTCGAGCTAGCGTGATGGTAGGTGTCGAGCGTGGCAAGCATCGATCCCTCGACGGCAGCGTCGGAGGTCGCGTCTGGACTCGGTCCGCGGCCGGGTGTGCCGCCTCACGCACTACCTCCAACAGGATCCACCACGCCTGCAGCATCTCGTCGCTCGCGATCCCTTGACTGAGTCGCGTTTCCCCCACTTCCCGGAATGCTGCTCCTCGGCGCGGCTCAGACCGGCGTCCGGATCGCGAATCGACTTGAGGAGAATGAGGATGCTGTCCAAAACCGGCGGGGGAGTGTCTCTGCCGGTACCTTGGCGTATGAGGGCAACGGCTCCTGCATGTGCGCCACGGCTCGCTCCGCGATCCGCTCCACATCGTCGAGGAGTACACGCGCGAGCTGTCTGACTCGCTGCGCACGAGCTTGCGCTTTCCGTTGAACGCGAGCGCCCGGAGCGAGCTGCCAAAACCGCGAACACAGGCGTCGGCCTTCATCGCCGGGGGGACGGACTTTGCCGCAGTTGGGCCCCAGGTGGTTGTCGATGGTCTCAACGCGCTCCTCGCTTCAGTCGACTAACAGGTTCGGAGGGTGCCGGCAAACAGTTCGAGCTGCACGATTCCCGTGGGCGCCGGTGGCGTGCGTCTGGTCCGAGCGGGGGAAGGCATCGCCGCGTGCGGGCGTCCTTGGTGGCGAGGGTCCTGGCGCGGGTCGGCCGGCCGCGCTCCACGTTGACGGACGGAGGTTTTGGATGTACGTATCGAAGCGGACAGCCGTGGCGTTGCTTACAGCCGCTGCCCTTGCAGGGTCGGCGACGATGGCGGTGAGCGCCCTAGGCGACCAGGGACACCCAGGTCGAGGGCATCGAGAGCATGCCGGTCGCTCTCTGTTAGATACATCGCTAGCGCCGAGTGTTCCAAGCGACCCGACGCTGCTCGGCGCGGCTGCGGGAGGCGTTCCTTGGGTGCTTCGCTTCGGCGAGGCCTCTCTTCGTGATAACGGCCGCTTGGACGTGAGCGTTCGAGGGCTCGTGATTCCGACCGCGCCGTTCACTGGAACCGCCGGTCCGGTTACGACGGTGGACGCCTCGCTCTACTGCGCCGGCAATTCCACGCCCGTCGCCACGACCGCTCCGGTCCCGATCTCGACCACCGGCAACGCGCACATCAGCGCAAGGCTCACGCTGCCGGCGACGTGCCAGATCCCGGCGCTGCTGATCCATCCGAACGGCGCGGCGGGCGTCTAC
>DATBYI010000648.1:0-13231 GCA_036513815.1 Solirubrobacteraceae bacterium | reverse complement strand
GCTTGGGTTCGCGAGCGACTCGCGACCACGCCGGGGCGGCTCGTCCTGATCTCGCTACTCGTCGTGGTCGGCGCCGCCTGCTTCGCGATCCTCGCCACCGGCGCCGAGCAGTCGCGTGAGCGCGCGGTGCGTGCCGCCCGCACGGACACCGAGCCGCTGCTCGTTCACGCCGTCAACCTCTACACGGCGCTGTCGGACGCCAACGCCACGGTCGCCACCGGTCTGCTGGCCGGCGGGCTCGAGCCATCGGCCAAGCGCGCCCGGTACCTCGCCGACCTGCTCGTGGCGACCCAATCGCTCACCGCGCTCGCGCGCGAGACGGGAACGTCGGCCCGCGCGCCCGTCGCGCTCGGGGCCGTGGCCAACGAGCTTCCCGTCTACAGCGGCCTGGTCGAGACCGCTCGCGCCAATAGCCGGCAGGGCTTCCCGATCGGGGCGGCCTATCTGCGCCAGGCCGCCGGCTTGCTCACCAGCACCATCCTGCCTGCGGCCGACCAGCTCTACCGCACCGAGGCCGAGCGGCTGGGCGATGACTACCGGGCCGGAACCGACACCGGGTCGCTCCTCGCGCTCGCGGTGGCGATCGCGGCGGCGCTCGGGTTGCTCGTGCTCGCGCAGGCCTACCTTGCGCGGATCAGCCGGCGGATCCTGAACGTCCCGATGGTGCTCGCGACCGTGGCCCTCCTCGTCGTGTCGGCGTGGGCCGTGATCGGAGTGATCAGCGAGCAGAACGCGCTGGCAGGCGCACAGCGCCAAGGCTCCGACCCCGTCGAGCTGCTGTCGGCTGCGCGCGTGCTGCTGTCGCGCGCCCAGGGCGACCTGAGCCTCGCCCTCGTCAACCGCGGGACTGACGTGACCGATCCGCAGGATTTCGCGGACGTGATCCGGACGCTCGAGACGAGCGGCCTCGACAACGCGATGGGAGCCGGCTTCGCCGCGTATCGCGCCGCCGCCAGCCGGATCGAGAACCTGGAGAACAGCGGCCTGCTCGGGACCGCCATCCAGCGCGCGCCGGCCGCGAGCGCGATTTCCGAGCAGCTGAGTGCGAGCCTCGGCGCGCGGATCGCCGCCGCGCAACGCCGCTTCACGAGCTCGGCCGCCGACGCGAGCTCGGACGTCGCCGGACTCTGGCTCGCGATCCCGCTGATCACGCTCCTGGCCGCAGTGTTGGCACTCGTCGGGCTACGCCAGAGAATCAGCGAGTACCTATGAAGCGACGGCGCCCCCTCCTACTGCTGGCACTCGTCGCGGCGGCGCTCGCCGGCTGTGGCACGAGCTCGGACCACGCGTTGCGGATCACCCTGTCGGCGCTCGAGACGCCGCAGCCCAAATCGGCACCGGCCGCGCCGGTCACCCCGGAGCCTGGGTGCGAGAACCTGACGGCGAGCCTGCGCCCGCCTACGACTCTGCCGGCGCCGGGCGCCATGCCCGCGGGCAGCTACATGGCGACGATCCGACGGCGCGGTTACCTGATCGCCGGCGTCAACTCGGCACAGCTTGACTTCGGCTACCTGGACACCAGCACGGGTC
This sequence comes from Solirubrobacteraceae bacterium, assembly GCA_036513815.1. Lineage (GTDB taxonomy): Bacteria > Actinomycetota > Thermoleophilia > Solirubrobacterales > Solirubrobacteraceae > Palsa-465. Next base: position 11,701 of record DATBYI010000648.1, on the reverse strand, counting down.
AGATCCAGGGCTTTGAGATCGAGCTTGTCCGAGAGATCGCCCGCGCCATCTTCGGCGATGAGCGCCCGAGCCACTACCGGCTGGTCGCGCTGACCGTCCCGCAGCGGATCCCGTTCGTCCAGCGGGGCAGGGTCGACATCGTCATCGACGACGTCACGATCACCTGCCAGCGCAAGGAGCAGGTCGACTTCTCGACCGTCTACTACGACGCCCAGCAGCGCGTGCTCGTCCCCTCCAACTCGTCCGCCACGGGCATCGGCGCGTTCGCCGGCAAGCCGGTCTGCGCCAGCGCCCAGTCGACCCCTCTCCAGGTGATGGCGGCGCTGCCGCACGCGCCGAAGTTGGTCGGGCTGCCCCAGGCGGTCGACTGCCTGGTCGCGCTCCAGGAAGGCCACGTCGACGCGATTTCCACCGACGACTCGATCCTGCTCGGCTTCAAGGCGCAGGACCCGAACACGAAGATCGTCGGGCCGAGCCTCGCGGACGTCCCCTACGGGATGGCGATCAGCAAAACGCACCCCGATTTCGTCCGTTTCGTCAACGGAGTGCTGGCCCGGGTCCGCGCCGACGGCACATGGCGGCGGCTGTACGACACCTGGCTTGGCCGCCTGGCCCCGAATCCGACCCTTCCCCCCGCCCGCTATGACGGCTGACGCGAAACACGATGCCGCCACCTCCGCGCTCGCCGGACGCTCGACGACGGCGAACACGCGCGCGAGCGGTCGCGGACCACTCGGCGCCGGCCTCGTCGAGATCCCGCCCGTGCCGTACCGCGACCCAACGGACGCCGTGCTCCGAGCGTCCGACGCGCACGTGCCGGAGAGCCGCCGTTTCTGCGCTCAATGCGGCGAGTCGGTCGGCCGCAGCCGCGACGGCAACCCGGGCCGGACCGCGGGCTTCTGCAGGACCTGCGGTACCTCGTTCTCGTTCGAACCCCAGCTGCGTCCCAGCGAGCTCGTCGCGGGCCAGTACGAGGTGGCCGGATGCATCGCCCACGGCGGGATGGGATGGATCTACCTGGCCCGCGACCGCAACGTGTCCGATCGCTGGGTCGTGCTCAAAGGGCTGCTCGACGCCGCTGACGCCGACGCCATGGCGGCCGCGCTCGCCGAGCGCCGCTTCCTGGCCGAGGTCGAGCACCCGAACATCGTGAAGATCTTCAACTTCGTCCAACACGAGGACTCGGGCTACATCGTCATGGAGTACGTCGGCGGGCGCAGCCTCAAGCAGATCCTCACCGACCGCCGCGCGGCCGGCCGCGGCGAGTCTGATCCACTACCGCCCGCCCAGGCCATCGCGTACATGCTCGAGGTGCTGCCCGCCCTCGGCTATCTGCACCAGCTCGGGCTGCTGTTCTGCGACTTCAAGATCGACAACGTCATCCAGACCCAGCACTCGCTCAAGCTGATCGACCTGGGCGGCGTCTGCCGGCTCGACGATCGCTCCTCGGCGGTCTTCGGCACGGTCGGCTATCAGGCCCCGGAGATCGCGAGCGCCGGCCCGTCGATCGCTTCGGACCTGTTCACGGTGGCGCGCACGCTCGCCGTCCTCTGCCTCGACTTCCGCAGCTATCAGAGCACTCATCGCTTCACGCTGCCGCCGGCAGAGGACGCGCCGCTGCTCGCCCGTCACGACTCCCTCTACCGATTCCTGCTCACGGGCACGGCGCGCGATCCCGCGCATCGTTTTCGGTCCGCCGAGGAGATGGCCGACCAGCTCTACGGCGTGCTGCGGGAGATCGTCGCCGAGGAGGAGGGTCATCCCGCCCCTGGCGCCTCCAGCCAGTTCAGCGGTCCTCCGCGCGGGGGTCACGAGCGGCCCGAGTGGCGAGCGTTGCCCCACCCCCAGGTGGAATGGGCCCTCGAGGTCGAGCTGCGCGAGGTGTCGGAGCTGATCGAGCGAGGAGACTGGCCGGCCTTCGAGCAGGCGCTTCACGAGCTCGCGACGGCCGATCGGCGGGAGTGGCACGCGCAGTGGTACCGGGGACTCGCGGCCCTCGCGATGGCGCGCCCGGGGGAGGCGCTGGTCAGCTTCGCGACCGTCTACCACCTGCTCCCGGGCGAGCTGGCACCCAAGCTCGCGCTCGGAATGGCGTGTGAGAGCGAAGCGCAGTTCGACGAGGCCGCCGGCTGGTATGACGTCGTCTCGCGGACCGACCCGGCCTTCACCGCAGCCACGTTCGGCCTCGCGCGCTGCCGGCTCGCGGCTGGTGACCGCACCGGCGCGCTCGCCGCCTACGACCGGGTGCCGGACTCCTCGATCGCGTATGTCGAGGCACAGGCCGCCCGGATCCATACGCTGGCAACGCATACGGACATCGGCAACGGCGCCGCCGAGGAACTCGTGACCTCGGGGGCGATACTCGCGTCGTTGCCACTCGGCGGAGAGCAGCGGGCGCTTCTCGAGACCAGGCTGCTGGAGGCCGCGCTGGGGATCGTGCGCCAGGGCGCCACCGTCGAGGGCGGCGACGAGCGCCTCCTCGGCTACCACTTGAACGAGCGCGACCTGCGCTTCGGCGTCGAGCGTTCCTACCGCGAGCTGGCGCGGTGGGCGCCACGCGGCACGCAGCGCATCCGGCTGGTGGACCGTGCCAACCAAGTTCGACCCAGGACGTGGACATGAATCGACTCAGGATGTGGACATGAACAGCGAGACAGCCTTGACGTGCCCTTCGTGCGGCGCGGCGCACCGGGCCGAGGACCGTTTTTGCGAGCAGTGCGGGGCGCAACTCGCCGGCGCGCCCGTCGCGGGCGCGGCCCGGACCGAGCTCGATCTCGAGCTGGCCGCTGCGGTGAGCGACCAGGGCCGCGTACACCACCGCAACGAGGACGCCTTCCATCTCGAAGTGTTCGACGGGCAAAGTGTCGCCGTCGTGGTGTGCGACGGGATCTCCTCGGCGAGCGCCGGCAACGTCGCCGCGCGCGACGCGGCGCTCGCCGCCGGGACGGTGCTAGCGAGAGCCGCCGCCGATCCGACGCTCGACCCGGCACAGTCGATTCTCGAGGCGATCGAGGCCGCGAACGGCGCCGTCCTGCGAGTCGAGTGGACGACCCGGACCAGGCGCGTTGACCCGTCGTGCACGCTCGTTTCCGCGCTTTGTCGCGGACCGCGCGCCGTCATCGGCTGGGTCGGCGACAGCCGTGCCTACTGGCTCGACGGCGTCGAGGCGCGGCAGCTCACGGTCGACGACTCGTTCGCGGAGGAGGGCATCGCCAAGGGATTGCTGACGCCCGAGCAGGCGGCCAAGAGCCCGTTCCTGCACTCGATCACGCACTGGGTGGGGCCGGACGCGCCCGAACGGCCGCCCCGGACGGTGGAGCTGAATCCGGAGCGACGCGGCCGGCTCGTCCTGTGCACCGACGGCGTCTGGAACTACGCCCCGGGCGCCGAGGAGCTCGGCCGGATCGTCGCGGACCTGCCGGCCGAGGCGACGCCGGCCGCGGTGGCGCGGGCGCTCGCCGACATGGCGAACGCCCGCGGGGGCCACGACAACATCACCGTTGCGGTGGTCGACATCGATCCGTCGACGGCGGCCTAAAGCGGCCGGTGAGCCGCCCCGAAATAGTGTGGCGTCAGGATCGGCGCCGGAGGACCGGGTTCCGGCGCCGATCCTGACGCCACCAATATTCTTCCCGTTCTTCCCATCCTCGACACATTCCTGTCGCTACCGGCCGTCGTTATAGCGACGCGACGGGGTGTCGCCCCCGGTACGGGGGGCGACCGCTAGGCAAGGCGGTCGGGGGTGCGACTGTGCACGAAGGCCGCCTCCACCTCGTCGGTCAGGCGCTCGATCCGCGCGCCGTTCCCGAGCCACCGCGACAGTTGGCGCTGAAGCGACGCCGCGACGTCGTCGCTGCCGGCGAGGAGGTCCGACAGCTCGCGCGTCCGCCATCGGCCACGCGGCGCGCAGCGGCGCCAAACGGACTCGTAGCGCTCGCCGAGCACGCGCCGCCAAAGGTCCTCGTCGGCGTGGCGGAGCTCGGCGGTCAGGAGCGCCGCCCAGCGGTCGGCGGCCAGCTTGAGCAGCCGCGGTCCGAGCCAGCCGACCACCTGCTCGTCGAGCGGCGCGCAGGCGCACGCGACGAGCAGCCGAGCCCGCGCGCGCTCGCCGTCGTTCCACCTCGGCGCCGGTGTGGTCAGGGCAAACCACTCCCACAGACGCGCGCCGGCCGCCTGCACAGAGCGCTCCGTTTCGGCCACGGCCAGCTCGACCAACCGTTGGAACTCGGGGAGCTCGTCGAACAAGCTGCGCACCTCCGCCACCTCGGGCGGCCGGCTCGCGCGCTCACCGCGCAGCTCCGCCACCGCCCGCGCCGCCGCCGCGAAGGCGAGATCGAGGGCCTGGGCCGAGCGCCGGTCCTCGTAGCGGTCGAGCGCGATCCTCAGCGCCAGCACGGGAGCAAGTGAGCCGCCGGACCCCGCCGGTAGGTTGCCTTCGTTGCCCGATCCGCCGCCCACCACAAGACAATGTCATCGGGCGGCCTGGATAGCAACTCGCGGGGCCGGACCGGGTTATCAACCACTAGGCAGGCACGCCCCGCCAGGGAGAATCATCGGTGCGCCGCACATACGCTCTGCTCGTCACGATCGTCCTGGTCTCCCTGGGGGCCGGTGCGGCCGCGCTCGCGCCCGCGTCGAGCGGCCAGTCGCCGAACGCGGGCCCGGCCAGCTGCAGGGCTGCCAGCCAACCGGCCCACCTCCCCCTCGCCGCCGGCTTGTCGATCACCGCGACCCCCGACCCGCTCACCGCCGGCCGGCAGGTGCGGGTATTCGGGCGGCTCGTCGGCGTCAGACCCGGGGTCAACCGCTGCGGGATCACAATCACGCTGTGGCGCCGGTTCCCCAGCCAGCACGGCTATGGCGTCGCGGGGCAGACGCGTACGGTCGCCGGCGCTCGCTACAGCTTCGTCTTCCGGGCCGGCTCAGTGACGAGCAACCGTGACTGGTACGCGACGGCACGCGGCCTCGTCAGCCGCGTGGTGACCGAACTCGTCCGCCCCGCCGTCACGCTGACGAGCACGGCGACGTTCGCGGTGGCGGGCGACGTCGAGACGCTGAGCGGGCAACTCGAGCCGGGCGCGGCGGGCGAGCGGGTGTCGCTCCAGCGTCGCGACGGCAAGCGCTGGGTGACGATCGCGAGTCCGCGTCTGAACCGCTCCGCGGACTTCGCCGTCGCGCACAGGTTCACCACCGGACACACCGAGCAGTGGCGGGCGCTCGTCCCCGGGTCGATGCGAAATCTCGAGTCCGCCTCGCCCGTCGTGAAGATCAAGATCGCCCCCGCGACGGGGATCCACAAGATCCGCCACGTCGTGATCATCATGCAGGAGAACCGGTCGTTCGACAGCTACTTCGGGACGTTCCCGGGGGCCGACGGAATCCCGCCCGGCGTGTGCGTGCCCGATCCCGACAACGGCGGTTGCGTGGCTCCCTTCTACGACCCCTCGGATCTCAACTACGGCGGGCCGCACAGCCAGAACAACGCGGTCGCCGACATCGACAACGGCCGCATGGACGGCTTCGTCGCCCAAGCCGAGCAGGGGATGGGCTGCAACTCCCAGGACCCCAACTGCAGTCCCTGCACGGATACCAGCCATACCACGAACTCGAACCCCAGCTGCGTCGACGTCATGGGCTACCACGACGCCCGGGAGATCCCCAACTACTGGACCTACGCCGAGCAGTACGTCCTCCAGGACCACATGTTCGAGCCCAACGAATCCTGGAGCCTTCCCGCCCACCTGTACATGGTCTCGGAGTGGTCGGCCTACTGCTCGGACCCGTTAGTCCCATCCTCGTGTCACTCCAACGTCCAGAACCCGAACCCCGACTCCACGCTGACCACGGACTTCTCGACCCCCAACGACGGGGCGCTCCACTACGCCTGGACGGACATCACCTGGCTGCTCCACGAGCAGAACGTCCCCTGGGCCTACTACGTGTTCCAGGGCTCAGAGCCCGACTGCGAGAACGACGCCTCGATGACCTGTGCCCCGGTCCAGCAGGGACCCCAGACCCCTGGCATCTGGAACCCGCTCCCCTCCTTCACGGACGTCACCGAGGACGACCAGCTCGGGAACATCCAGTCGCTCACGAACTTCTTTACGGCCGCCAAGAAGGGCAACCTGCCCGCGGTCTCCTGGATCGACCCCAACGGCACGGTGTCAGAGCATCCTCCCGCGCTCGTCAGCGCCGGGCAGACCTACGTCACCGGGCTGATCAATGCGCTCATGCAGAGCCCCGACTGGAACAGCACCGCGGTCTTCCTGGCCTGGGATGACTGGGGCGGCTTCTACGACCACGTCGTGCCTCCCGCCGTCGACAGCGAGGGATTCGGCCTGCGCGTCCCCGGGCTGGTGATCAGCCCCTACGCCAAGCAGGGCTACATCGATCACCAGATCCTCAGCTTCGACGCCTACACGAAGTTCATCGAGGACGACTTCCTCGACAGCGCGCGACTGGACCCCGCCACCGACGGACGTCCCGACCCCCGGCCCGACGTCCGCGAGGACAATCCGATCCTCGGCAACCTGACCGCCGACTTCAACTTCAGCCAGACGCCGCGGGCGCCGCTGATCCTGTCCGTGCATCCGGCGCCGGGCCCAGCCTCGACGCCGCCGGGCTAGAGCGCAAGAGCCCTACATATCCTGACCGCCGTTTACGTCGTAGACGGCGCCGGTGATGAACGAGCTGTGGTCCGAGGCCAGGAAGTGAACTACGCGCGCCACGTCGTCCGGGCGCCCGAACCGGCCGACCGGGATCTGGGACTTGACGCGCTCCTGGGCCTTCTCCGGCATGGCCTGGAGCATCTCGGTGGCGATGAACCCGGGCGCCACCGCGTTCACGGTCAGCCCGATCGAGTCCTCGCTGAGCTTCCCGGCGCGCGCGAGATGGAAGCACGCCTCGCGCGCAAGGGACTTGGTCAGCCCGAACAGGCCGGACTTCGACGCCGCGTAGTTGGTCTGGCCGACGTTCCCGGTCGCGCCGATAATCGACGAGATGTTGATGATCCGGCCGGTCCCGCGCTCGAGCATGTGCGGCATCGACGCCTGGCTCATGAAGAACGCGCCGGACAGGTTGACGGCGAGGACCTTGTACCAGTCCTCGTCGGTCAGCTTCAGCGCGGTCTTGTCGATCGTGATGCCGGCGTTGTTGACCAGCACGTCGAGCCGGCCGTGGCGCTCGATCACCTCTCCGATCGTTCGCCGGCAGTCCTCGGCCGAGCCGACGTTGCCCTGGTGGATGCTCGCGGTCATGCCGTTCTCCTCGAGCTGGTGCAGGAGGGCGTCGGCGGTGTCCTTGTCGCGGCTGTAGCCGGCGGCCACGGCCGCACCCTGCTCGGCGAAGCTACGGCTGATCGCCGCGCCGATCCCACGCGTGCCGCCGGTCACAAACACCACCCGACCGGTCATACGGGCCCGGCGGTGGCCGGCCGGGAACGACTCGTCCAGGGGGACCACGGTGTCGTGTGCCCTCGTCTCGGTGGTTGCGCTTCCAGTTTCGGTGCTCATATCTCCCTCGCCTCCTTATCAGACGGTCGGCGGCGCCTGACGGCGGCGCCTTGGCGATTTTTCGTGTTCAGCCGTCGGAACGCTCGGCCAGCCATTCCGCGATGCTCGGCCACAGCTCCTTCCGCGCCGCGGAGCCGGCCACCAATCCGATGTGGCCGCCTGGGCGCGCCAGGTGCTCGACGTCCCGGCTTGAGATCAGGTCGAAGAAAGGCATCGTTCCCGGCCGGGGTGCGATGTGATCGGCGCCGGCGGTGATGACGAGGACGCTCATGTCGATCCGGCTCAGGTCGACCAACCGGCCGCGCAGCCGGACCCGTCCGCGCAGCAGGCTCGCGTCGCGGTACATCAGGCGAATCCACTGTGCCCAGGCGCGGCCCGGGAAGGGCGGATTGTCGGCCACCCACTTGGCCATCGTCTGATAGGCCTCGGGACGCGCCGTCCCCTCCTGGACACCATCCCACAGCCGGCGGTACGTGGTCCAGAAGTTGGTGACCGGCTTGAGCATCTTGTTCGCGAAGTCGATCGCGGCGCCGGGCACCGAACCCCACTGCTCGGCGACCTCGTCCACGTCGAAGTCGTCATCGCCCACCCACTTGGCGTAGTCCGAGGCGCGGCCGTCGATCGGCATCGTCAACTCGACCAGGTTCTTCACCGGGGCCCGGCGGCCGGGCCCCCGGTCAAGACCGCAGTACATCGCGCACAGCGTCGCGCCGATGCACCACCCCGTCAGCGTGAGCTCATCCTGCCCGCTCGCGCGGAGCGTCTCGCGCACCGCCCACTCGAGCTCGTCGCACACGAAGTCGTCGAGACCCATGTCGGCGTCTTCCTCGTCGGGATAGCCCCAGTCGACGAGGAAGACGTCGAAGCCCTCGCCGAGCAGGAACTCGACGAACGACGAGCCCGGGCGCAGATCGAAGATCTCGGGCCGGTTGATGAGCGCGAAGACGAGCAGCACCGGCACCGCGTAGCGCCGATTGGACGATCGGTAGCGATACAAGGTGGTCTCGCGATGGGTCCACACCACCTCGCGCGGCGAGGCGCCGATCACCGCGTCGTTGGTGGTCAGCAGGATGTTCGTGTATTCGAGCGCGTTGGACGGGAAGCGCAATGCGCGTTCGAGCACGCTCACGACCGCGCCTTCTCCTCGTCGCGTTCGCGGGCCATCTCGTCGCGCAGGATCTCGACCTCCTGCAACACCCGCTCGAGCTTGTCCTCGGTGCGGTGCAGCTGGCGCGAGAGCCTCACGATGTCGGCTCGGCCGGCCAGCCGGAGGTTGCGCCACAGCAGGTCGACCGCATCGAAGCTGATCCGGGTCACCGCGGCCACGTTCTCCGCGCTCATCGCGAGCAACCGGCCGAAGCTCGGTTTGCTCACTAGCTGCTCGAACGCCTTAGCGGCGCTCGACTCGGCTTCCTCGAACAGCGCTCGAACCTGCTCCTCGGGCGACCCAGCGCCGTTTTCCCGGTCTGCCATCGCCTTCTCCTCCTTCGCTGTTACGTCATTCGAGCCTACCCCATCGCCCTAGCCGCGAACAGAACCTTTGACCCGACCCCCCTCGGTGGGGGGTGCCGCCGGGCGCGCGCCCTAGCTACCGCCCGCGCGCGCCCTAGCTACTGTCCCCGCAGATGCACGCTGGCGCGGACGTGGCGGTGATCGGGGCCGGGATCGTCGGCCTCTCGACCGCCCATGCCCTGACCGATCAGGGCGTCGCCGTCACCGTCTACGAGCGCGGGGTTCCGGGCAACGGGCAGTCCGGTGGCGAGTCCCGGATCTTCCGCCACGCCCACGACGACCGGCGCCTCGTCGACTTCGCGATCCAGGCCCGGCGGGTCTGGCGCGAGTGGGAGGAGCAGTTCGGAACCGAGCTGCTCTCTCGCGACGGAGTCGTCTCGCTCGGGGCTGCGGCCGAGCGCCGGCTCGAACTGATGCGCGACGCCGGCGTCCGCGCGTACCTGATCGACGCGGACGAGCTCGCCGCGCGGCTCCCCGTGCTGGCGCCGCGGAAGCGGTCCGCCGTGCTCGACGAGGACGGGGGCGTCATCCGCGCCCGTGCGTCGGTCGATGCGCTAGTCAGCGAGCTGCGAGAGCGGATCGTGTCCGACGAGGTCCTGTCGGTCCGGCTCACCCCCAGCGGCACGGTCGAGGTCCGGGCCGGCGGCTCGAGCACCGAACACGGTCGCGTGGTGGTGTGCGCCGGACGGGGAACCGCGGCGCTCGCTCGCGGTGCCGGCCTGCCGCTGCCGATGCGCCAGGCCGCGCACGTGCGACTCACCTACCCCGTCCGCGGCGAGCCTCCTGCGCGCCTGGCCTGCCTGCTCGACTCGAGCGCGCCGTCCGATGAGATGGGGGCGTACGCCGACCCGCTCCCGGGCAACGCGTCCTACGCGGTCGGACTCGACGACACCGCCGCCCACGAGGACGGCAGCCTGATCGACGCCGGCGCCCTGGCCACGATCGCCGAGCGCACCACCGCGTACGTGGCCCGAACGCTCACCGGCCTCGACCCGAACCCGGTCGACGTCCGCCACTGCTGGGTGACCGAACTGCCGTGGCACACCGACGGGTTCGCGGTGTGGGAGCGCGGCGGCCTGCTCATCCTGGCCGGCAACAACCTGTTCAAGCACGCGCCGGCGCTCGGCCGCGCCCTCGCCCGCGCCGCGCTCGGCGAGGGCCTGGCCCCGAACCTACAGCCCGAGGCCAGGCTGGGCGCCGCGTTGTTCGAGTCAGCCGGTCGGCAGGTCCCGTGAGTACTCGCCCCGCTGGGGCACAGGTGCCGCCACGGGAGAAGGGGTGTTGGCGGGCGCAGCGCCACCGCGCGGTGGCGCCGGCGGCGATCCCGCGCTCTGCCCCGCGGCGGTCGCCGGGCGCATGTTCTGCGCCGGCGCCGTAGCTGGCCCCGAGCGCTGCGCCGGCGGATTGTTCTGCTCTGCCGGCGGGGTGTTCTGCTGCACCGGCGGGGTGTTCTGCTGCACCGGCGCTCCGTTCCGCGCCACCGCGCCGTTCTGCGCGGGCGGCGTGGCGGCGCGCGCCACCGGGGCGTGCTCGGCTGGGCCGCGCCGGTCCCCCTCCTCGGGGAAGCGGTCGGCCGCATCCTCGGCCAGCGAGAACAGCGAGGTGGCGACGTTGCGCACGTCATCGATCAGGCGGCCGCGCTCGGCCCACACGGCGTCGGTCTCGGTGTCAAGCTGGCGGAGCTTGCGCTTGGCGTCCTCGGTCATCGACACCGCGTTCGCCGCGGCGTCCGCGACGCACCGGTCGGCCTGTGCCTGCGCGCGCCGGGTGATCTCAGCCGCCTGCTGATGGGCCACCTTGAGGATCGCGCTCGTCTCCTCGCCCACGCGCTCGAGCTCGGCCTGCACCGCCGGCTCTGGGTCGCGATTGCGACGCACCTTCAGCTCAGCCAGCTCGTTCTCGAGCTCGGCCAGGTGGGCGTCGACCGCCTCACGGTCGTAACCGTGCAGCGCGGCGGGGAAACGCTTCCGGCCCTGGGAAGGGTTCGGGTCCCAGTCAACCGGGTCGGCCACCGCCGTCGGCTGCTCGGGCTCCTCTTCCTCGTACTCCTCCCAGTCAACCTCGTCCTCGTCCACCGGGGGACGGTCGAAGTTGTTCAAACCGCGCGCCAGCCGGTCCCCGAGGTCGGCGAACCACGTGCCGGGCGAGCGACGCTTGGCCTGCTCATCGAACGTCATGCCGCTTCTTTCGAAGTCGCTCATCCATAACTCCTCTGCGCGTCTCATGGTTGACGCGTGCTTCGGCGGCAGGCATGCGATCCCTCCGATCGGTCGGAGGTTGCAACGTCGATTTCGTCTTGCCTGGCGTGCCCGGGGCACGCCACGAGGGCGCAAGGGAGCCCGGCGAACCGGGGTCAGTTCCCGGCGTGGTCGGCCGGCCAGAGCTGGGGTCCGATCCCCATGATCTCGATCATGCGCGCCACCGTCGAGCTGACGCGCCGGTCGACGTCGAGCTCGGCGCCACCCCGGCGCGCATGCTTGAGCCCCAGGACGATCGCCCGCACGCCCGAGCTGTCGATGAACTCGAGCTGCGAGAGATCGAGGCGGACGGCGTGGCCTTGGTCGCGATGCTCGCGCAGCCGATCCTCGACGCCGTCGGCGACCGCGATGTCCAGTTCGCCGAGCAAGGCGATCCGGACAGCGCCGTCGTCATCGACGCTCTCTCGTATTTCAAAGGAT
>DATBYI010000647.1:0-3170 GCA_036513815.1 Solirubrobacteraceae bacterium | reverse complement strand
CATGACCGGCAGCGCCTGGTCGAGGAACCCCTCGAGCGTTGTCCCGAGCACCGTGAGCACGTCATGGAGACCGGTGCCCGTCAAACGCCCACCCAGGGCCAGCGTGCGGAGCGGGCGAAGGCCCTGTTCGAACACCGCCTGGAGCAGTCCGGCGCGGTCCTTGTAGTGGTAGAAGACGTTCGCCTCCGAGACGCCGGCCTGGGCGGCCACCTCGCGCGAGGTCACCCGCGCGATGCCGCGCTCCCGCAAAAGCGCCACCGCCGCGGCGAGGATCGATTCCCGCCCGCCCGCGGAGGGTCGACCGCGCCGTCTCGGCTCGATCGGCTGGGTCTCCTCCGGCGCCGAATTACTGAGCATTCACTCAGTATATATGCTACGGTGGACGTCCGCAACGATGGTCGGCGACGCCTCACGGCGGCGCGTTAGGAGGTGGCCCGATGGACCGCAAGTGGTGGACCCTGCTCGCCGTCTGCACCGGCGTCTTCATGTTGCTGTTGGACATCACGATCGTCAACGTCGCGCTGCCCTACATCCAGCAGGCCTTCCACGCGTCGCTGTCTGACCTTCAGTGGGTGATCGACGCCTACGCGCTGACGCTCGCGGCCTTCCTGCTCACCGCGGGTTCGGTGGGAGATCTGGTCGGTCGCCGGCTCGTCTTCGCGGTCGGGATCGTCGTGTTCACGCTCGGCTCAGTGCTGTGCGGCGTGGCTCAGGACCCGACCTTCCTGGCCCTGTCCCGCGCGTTCCAGGGGATCGGCGGCGCGATCATGTTCGCCACTTCGCTCGCGCTGCTCGCCGACGCCTTCCCGCCCCAGGATCGCGGCGTCGCGTTCGGGGTGTTCGGCGCCGTCACCGGCGTCGCGATCGCCATCGGCCCGGTGCTCGGTGGCGCGTTGACGAGCGGGCTCTCGTGGCGGTGGATCTTCTTCGTGAACGTCCCGATCGGCGTCGGTGCGCTGGTGGTAACCCTCCGAGAGGTACATGAGTCGCGGGCACCGGTCGCGAGCCGTCCCGACTGGCTCGGGTTCGTCACGTTCACGCTCGGCCTGACCGCCCTCGTCTACGGCCTGATCCGAAGCCATCCGGACGGCTGGGGCTCGACCACGGTGACCTTCTCGCTGATCGCCGCGGTGGTGCTGATCGGGCTGTTCCTCGTCATCGAGATGCGCTCGCGCACTCCGATGCTCGATCTACACCTACTCCGCGTCCCGACCTTCAACGGTGGTCTGATCGCGGCCTGGGCGATCTCCGCCTCGCTGTTCTCGCTTCTGACCTACATCGTGCTGTACCTGCAGAACGTGCTGGGGTCCTCCGCGATCGACACGGGGCTGCGACTCCTGCCGATGACCGGCGGGATCTTCGTCACGGCCGCCGTGGCCGGAAGGCTCACCGGGAAGGTGCCGACGCGAATGCTGATCGCGCCTGGGTTCGCGCTGATCGGCATCGGCCTGTTGCTCATGCGCGGTATCACCCCAAGCGACGCATGGACCCACCTGCTGCCCGGGTTGATCGTGGCCGGGATCGGGGCGGGCTTCGTCAACGTCCCGCTCGCCTCGACCGCGGTCGGGGTCGTCGAGCCGGCTCGAGCCGGGATGGCGTCGGGCATCAACTCGACCCTCCGGCAGGTCGGGATCGCCACCGGCGTGGCCGCCCTGGGAAGCATCCTCGCGAGCCAGACCGACAGCACGGTGGTGGCGCACCTCGGCCACACGCCGCTGGCGGGGCAGGCCCACTCCCTCGCGGCGTCGGTCAGCAACGGCAGCGTGCTCCAGGCGATCGAGACCGTCCCGACGCATTTCCGCGGGCTCGCCGCCGGCGCCGCCCGGGCCGGCTTCGTGGATGGCCTGAACGTTGTGATCCTGATCGGGGCGATCATCTCGTTCGCGGCGGCCGCGCTCACCTTCGTGCTGATCCGCCAGCGCGACTTCGTCGGGCAGAGCGCCGCCGAAGCTGACCCGGCGGCGCGCTCGGAGGCCGAGAGCGGACACACGGCGGTGGCCGCCGGCTGACCCGGCGGCCCCCGTCAATCGTCAGTCGGTCAGCGGCCTTCGTGGAGCTGACCGCCCTCGCAAGGATCGTTCGAGCCGCCCGTCACTCGGTCGGCGTCGTCGCCGACCTCGAGGTCCTGGAGCTCGTCGTCGAGTGCGTCACGGCTCTCGTCCTGCTGGGTGTCCTTCGGCTCGTTCATCCGGGTGCCCCCTGAACGTTGTGGTGCGCCCTATGCGCCCCGTTGTGAGCCGATTATCGTTGCGGAATGGAAGTCGGTCAACGGCCCGGCCGCTCCCTGCTGAGCGAAGCCCTGCTCCGGCTGGGCGCCGATGACGCTCTGCTCGCTCCACTCCGAGAGGCGGATGAGGACGACGGGCCCGAAGCGCTCGCCGCGTCGCTGGTCGCGGCCGCCGACGGGGAGGAGAAGCGCTCAGCGCTGGCCGATCTGGCCGGAACCGTAGCCCGCCGCCTGGCACCCGAAGACGAGCCACCCACGCAGGCCGACGCCGCATTCGCCTGGTTCGTCTTGTTGTGCGTCGCGGACGGCCTGTACGGGAGCGCGGTGGCGAACCTGGGGCGTCTTCCGTTCATCAGCGACAGGCTGCTCGCGCTGATGGCCGAGGAGGCACGGGTTCAGCTCGGCAGCTGCTCGGATGCCACCGCGCGCACGACCGCCGCCGGGGGCCGCGCGCTCAACTCCCTTGCAGTCAGCCGCAAGCTCCAGGAGGCGATTGGCTCAGGACTCGGCGTGCCCGTCGCGCCCGGCTACCGAGCGCTCTACGCATACGACCCGCCGGGATCGCACGTCGCCACGCACCTCGATTCCCGCGAGTACGAGCTGATCTTTCACATGATTCTCGAGCACGACCCCCCGGCCGACGGTTCCCCAGACTCGGCGCTCGTGGCCCATCTTCCGGGCCAGGGCACTCCGGTGCACGTCTCTCTTCGCCCCGGAGAGGGAGTCGCCCTGTCCGGCCGCGGGACTCTTCACTCCTGGCAGCGGTTGGGAGCCGGCGAGCGGCGGACGATGGTCGAGATCGCCTGGGTTCGCGCCTGACACTTACTAACATCAAGTAAGTGCTGCTTTCCGTCCTCGATCAATCGCCCATCTCCGAGGGGTCGACCGGCGCCGACGCGCTTCACAACACGATCGACCTGGCCAAGCTCGCCGACGAGCTGGG
>DATBYI010000646.1:0-8683 GCA_036513815.1 Solirubrobacteraceae bacterium | reverse complement strand
GGCCGAGACCTTTAGGGAGGTCACGACGATGTCAGCGTACGCAACGCCTTCACAGCATGCCGAAGTGCCCGTGGGCCTGGGCCCGATGCTCCACCTGACCCAAGACGAAGTGCTGACGGCTCGGGAGGTGGCGGACCTGCTCAAGATGCCCGTATCCACGGTCTACGAGCTCGCTCGTAGGGGCGAACTGCCGGCGCGGCGGCTCGGACGGACTTGGCGGTTCCTGCGGCCGCGGCTTGAGAAGCTGCTCAGCAGTTAGCGCCGTCAGGCCGCTGCGGGCAGCACCGCGGAGAACTCCTCCCGGGGTACATGCGCCTCGGGCCAACTGATCTTCAGCTCGCCGTCGCGCTCGAGGAGGAAACGCAGGTTGACGATGACCATACCGATCACGTTGCCATCTGCGTCGAAGTCGACGGCGTGGCCCTCGGGTGTGGCGTCGGTCTCGGCCGGGACCTGCGGCTGACCGACGCTGAGGTTGAGCACGTCGGCTTCCTCGTCATACGAGTGGTTGTCGAACTCGATGCCGCCGATCTTGATCATCAATTGCTGCCTGGATTCTTTCGCTGGATGAAGGCGGTCACGATGACCGCGGGATCCCTGTTGAAGTCTACGACCACCCTCATCCACCGGACCCGGTCGGTGACGCGCCTTCGATAGAAGCGCTCTCGACCCGGCCGCGGGTCAGACTCACGGAGGTCGGGGTAGCTGATCGTTGAGACGATCGCGTCGAGTTCATCCAGGAGCTCGGGTCTGGCCGACTGGATGTGCCGCCAGGTCCGAGCGGTGAACACCACTGCCCGGCCATCTGGATCGGTTATGACGCGAGGCAGATCAGCGTCGGTCACGCCGCAACCGGAATCGATGCCCCACTGAGCGCCCGCGTGAACCGCTCGGCGAGCTCCCCCGCCGGGCGCGCATGGAGGTAGCGCTCGGTGGTCGTGATACGCGAGTGTCCCATCGCGGCCTTCACGCTCACCAGATCGATCCCGCCGGCGACGAGTAGCGACCCATAGGTGTGCCGCAGGTCATGGAACCTCAAGGGCTCTAGACCGGCGGCATCGCGGGCGCGCTCGAAGCGACGTCGCAGAGCTGAAGGGTCAAGTCGGCGGCCGAAGCGGTTGGCGAAAACGTAGTCGTCCGGTCCGATGAACTCCTCGCGGCGGCTGAGGCGATCGAGCGCGGCGGCAGCCTGATCGGGAAGCGGCACGTCCCGAAACCGGCGACTCTTGGTTGACCGCAGCTCAGTGTCGCCAGAGAGCGCGCGGCGAACGGTGATCTTCCGGCCGGTGAACTCGACATCTCGCCAGCGGAGCGCGACAAGCTCCCCGCGCCGGAGGCCGGCGTAGGCGGCGACCCTGACGAGCTCCGCATCCTGGACGTCCTCGCGGGCACGGGCCTCGATCTCCTCAGGGCTTAGCGCAGGCCGAGAAGGATCGCGGTGACCGCCGGCTGCTAGCGAACGAGCCAGCGCTTCGACCTGCTCAGGCGAGTAGAAGGCGAGCAGACCGCGCTCGGGCTCCCGGCGTCGATCTGCGTAGACGACGGGATTGGTCGGCAGCGCGTACGTGCTCGGCCGCGTGCCGTAGTTGAAGACTGCGCAGACGAGCTGGCGCACCTTGTTGACCGTGCGAGGCGCGACGCCCGTCGACGAGACCGTCCGCAGGAGGTCTTCGACATCCCGCGTCGTTACCTCCCGTGCAGGGCGATCGCCCAGCGCGGCCATGACCTGCCCTCGAGAGAAGCCCGCGCCGCGGCGGTAGGCCTGGCCGGGCTCGGCGAGAAGCAGACGGTGATCGCGCAGCGTCGACGGCTTCGCGGCCTTCACGTGCTCGAGCCACTCCAAGTACTCCGCAGCTAGCTCGCGGAACGTGACGCCGCGCCGCCGGCGCTCCTGAGCATCACGCTCAAGCAACGTCTGCTCGGCGTCGTGCCCGCGGACCAGCACCAGCATCCGCTCAGAAGCCATCGCCCCGGTCAGCATCCCATCAGGCGCCCGGCCGCGACGTCGACGCCATCCGCCATTCCCGTCCGATTCCACCCAGGCACGACCAAGCGCGCGGACGACCGGTTGGCCGTTGCGTGACCACTTGGCGTACCAGAACGGGCCGGTCGCGCGCTGGCGGATGAAGGGTCGTGCGCTGGGATTCGGCGTCATGCACCAGCAACTTACAGGTTGCGTCGGACGGAACGTCTGTCCGGGCAACGGCCCGGGCAACTCCCGTTCCGGGCAACGGTTCCGGGCAACCTTCTCCGCCATAAAGAGCGGATTTGCGGCCTATTCGAGAGCCCGATTCGTCTGTAAATACCGGAATCGGACGACAATCTCCGGCCTGTCACGCCGGAGGTCGCGGGTTCGAGTCCCGTCGCTCCCGCTTCAGGATTGCCGTCGTTTACAGGGCCTTTTAGTCGTAGCGCTCGGAGGGCTTCTCACGTCGGGCGTGCGAAGCAGATCGTGTCAACAGCGTCAGGTCGGGCGCAGAGGGCGATGTTCGAGTAGCGTCTGAAGACGTGCCCGAGCCCGCTTTTCGTTTCGTTTGCCCGCCCTCGAGTCTGGAGGGCGCGCCGGCGGGTTGGGCTCGCGAGATGCTCCGTGATGGCGAGATCGCGCTTCTGGGTGACACGGGCCTCGCCGCTGTCGACCACGTCGCTCACGAATTGGAGCAGACGAGCATCCTGCTCGTGCGCAGCGAGGCCGACGCCGAGCAACAGGATGCGACCGTAATCGCCCATGCCGGGTCGTTGCCGATTGTGTGGGTGGCGCGCGCGTTTAGCGAGAATGTGCGCCGTTGGGCCCGCGACCGGGGCCCGATGAGCCTTCTCGTCGAGACCGACGGCCCCTTGCCCGTCGATGAGCGCAAGCGAATTGACCGGTTCCTCGCAATCCTCGGCCGCCAGTCCGAGTAGGCATCGGTCGGTCGTGCTCACGCGGTCGTCGATAGCCGGGAGCTTCGAAGCATCGCCGGCCCGGTCACGCGGCCGGCTGGGTCACGAGATGCGGATTCGCGAGGTGTAAGGCTGGTCGAGAAACCGGCCATATTTTCCGGTTTCTCGACCAGCCTTCGCCTATTCGCACTCGGCGTGGAACCGCTGCAGCCGGCGGTCTATTGAACGTCGTGAGGCGGGCGCGCTTTGGACCGTGTGACGTGTTGTTGGGCTTTGGCGTGGGCGGCGGCGATGCGGATGAGGACGGTGGACCAGGTGCGAAACGGTCGCCAGTTCTCAGCGAGTTGGGTTAGGCGTTCGAGCGACAGTTGTTGGGCGTCATAGAGCTCGGCGGCGTAGTTGAGCGTTCGGGGTTCAGGGATTCTGAGTGGCGCGTCCGCGAAACCGGTTGCGCGTAGGACGATGAGGCTCGCGTAGAAGGGTCCGATGCCCTCGAGGGTCTGTGCGTAGCCGAATGCGTCTTCTGGTCCGCGGGACTTCAGCGCGTCGGCCTGTAACTCAGCGCCGGCGTCGGCGATCTTGTGTAGGCGTCGTGCCTTGGTCGCGTCCAGCCCCGGGAAGTCGGTGAGGTCACTCAGTGCGTCGGGTTGTGGGAAGGCATGAACGATTTGACCGGCGAGGGTGAAGCTGTGGCCGAGACGTTCGCTGATCGCGGTGCGTGTCCGGGCGGCTGTCGCCGATGGCTTCCGGGCAGAGATGATCGACCACGCAGCAGCCTCATAGGGGGAGTGAAAGAGCACCGGTCGATGCCCGGGAAACCGCGTTTGCAGCTCAGCGATGACGCGGTCGCGCTCGCCGACGCCCAAGAACTCGTTGCCGTCATAGTCGATGGAGATGATCCGCGCGATCTGTTTGAGTGCGAGCTCGGGATCTGCCGTTTTGGTGCTCTGCAGCTCGACGGTGATCTCCTGATCGGCGGCGGATTGGCGAAGGACCGCACCGGCGTAGCCGCTGCCCCCGTCAACCGGGAACGCAAGCCGCATGGCACCGTCGAAGCGAAGCGGCTGACCTTCAGTTGGCCCAAAGCCAAATGTCGCGGCCGCCTCCAGCGAAAACGGTCCGACGGGAACCAAACGCGCGGGGTGCGAGCCGGTGGTTGGACGCGGTGAAGGGGTCATCGTTCGGCAGTAGCGAGCACGGTTCGCTCGCCGGAACGTAGTGTCGCCCGCGATCTATGTCAAGATCTTGACGTGGCGCGGGTTGATATCGACACCTCAATCGGCTACGCGTTGAAACGGACCGCCACGGCGCTGCGGACGGCGATGGAGTCCTCGCTGCGGTCCTTTGGACTGAGCGTGCCGCAGTATTCGTGCCTGGAGATCCTCGACGCCCGGCCTGGCATCTCAAACGCGGACCTAGCCCGGGGTGTGTTCGTGACCCGCCAGGCGATGCATCAGCTCCTCGGCGGCTTACAAGAAGCCGAACTCGTCAGTGCCGGCGGCCAGGGGCGCGTCCAGCGTTACTCCTTGACCCCCGAAGGACATCGAATCATCGTGGCCGCATCAGCGGCGGTCGCGGCGGTGGAGGAACACATGCTGTCTGGCTTGCAGCCATCGGAGCGACGGCGGCTGCACAGCGATTTGGAAAGGTGCACCGCGGCTCTCCGTGAGGACTGACTACCGAGCCGAGGCCTAAGCATCGCGCACCGCAGCAGGGAGCACTTGGCCGCGTCAAGGTCTTGACATTTGTCAAGACCTTGACGTAAGCTTGATCGCGCCAACCACCTCAAGGGAGCTTCTGATGCCCGCTACCGGTCCCGACTTCATCTCACTTCAAGTCCGTGACATCGAAAGCTCCGCCGCTTTCTACGAGCAGTACCTCGGTCTGGTCCGCAACCCCGCAGGGCCGCCGCACGCAGTTGTCTTTGACACCAAGCCGGTCGCATTCGCCGTCCGCGATCCCCTGCCCGGAGTCGATCTGAACGCCATCGAGCAGCCCGGAGAAGGCATCG
Source organism: Solirubrobacteraceae bacterium (assembly GCA_036513815.1). Taxonomy (GTDB): domain Bacteria; phylum Actinomycetota; class Thermoleophilia; order Solirubrobacterales; family Solirubrobacteraceae; genus Palsa-465. The sequence goes on along the minus strand of DATBYI010000646.1, from coordinate 3,789 downwards.
CGGTGTGGTTGCACGCACCGGACGCCCAGCAAATCCACGACGCGCTCGCCGCGGACAGTCACCCGATCGTGACCGAGCCCTTTGACGGGCCGTTCGGGCGGACCTTCACGTTCGCCGACCCAGACGGATACCAGATAACCCTCCACACCAAGAGCTAAAAGCTCGCCTGCCCACGACCGCGACGACGTCGGCGGCGTTCTCGGGTTCGACCAGAAATACAGAGTCCTCATCGAACCGGTCGGCCCGAAGCCGACGGCCTGTCTCTGGGCGAGAGAACGGGACCGCCGAGACGACCCCGGGGTCGCGTCCCCGGCTCGTCCACATCCGGGTCCACTTTGGGAACGACCCGAACGCGGCACTGTCATCTAACGGATTGAAATCATCTCGCAGCAAGGTCGCGACAGCGTGGGTGGGTGTGCAGTACGGTCAAACGAAAGCTAACTGAAGGGATCGGGGCATGGCGTATCTGCAGACGCATTTTTGGAAGGGTGGAACTGAGGAGCAGTATCAGTCGATGCTCACGGCGGTGCATCCCTCCGGGGGACGTCCGGACGGGCAGACGGCGCACGTCGCGGGGCCGACTGACGGCGGGTATCTGATCTCGGTCGTCTGGGACTCCAAGGAGCACAGCGAGCGGTTCACGAACGGCACGCTCCTACCGGCGCTGCCGGTCGAGGGCGGATTCGCGGGGGCACCTGAGGAGCGCGTCGCTGAAGTCGCGCACCTCGAAACGGCTTAGCGACACGGAGTGGCCGGCCGATCGGCCGGCCGCCCGGTTGACACCAGCGGGCAGGTTCACGTCGAAGCGAGTACGCCGATTGGCGTTGCTCGCACACATTCCGCACAGCTTTGCTGTGGAGAGACCAGGGCCGAATGGCAACGCACATCGCATTTCACGAGGTCGACGACGTCGATCATTGGCTGAGCTCATCCAAACGAGACGAGGTCTCTGGGCCGCTCGGAGTCACGATGCGCGCCTTTCGGGATCCGGCGGGTTCAAACCGGGTCGGACTGATCGCCGAGATCCCCGACATGGCTGCCTTTCAAGAGTTTATGGCGACCGAGCCGGCCGCCGATGCGATGAAGGCTGACGGGGTTCGTCCGGAGACCCTCCTAATCCTCAACGAGGGGTAGCGCAGCGGAGCAGAACGCTCCGCTGCTCGATTGCCCGAGCTGCGGACTGCCCGCAGCTATCACCGACCGCTTCACTTTGGGGGGTGTCCCAGGCCCGGTCGAGCACGTCAAGATCGTCTGCGTCGCCGGCCACTGGTACACCCTGCCCGTCGACTCCCTGTTGGCGACCGAGCTGGAGAGAGATGCAGCGAAGCGAGCAGGTGGGACCAACGCTTAATCCACGCGTGCGATCGGAAACGCGATACTGGCCGTGCAGCGTGATTCGGACCTGAGGCGATGAGCTGGCGTATCCGAGGCACCTACTTTGAGTCGTGCAACTGCGCGGCGATATGTCCCTGTCGTCGGATCGACGGCGTCGCGGGAGGACGTTCAACGCACGGGGTCTGCATGGGCGTCCTTTCGTGGCTGGTTGAGGAGGGCGTCGCGGACGGCGTCGACCTGTGCGGACTCCCGGTCGCGCTGGCATTGCGCTACAGCGACGATGAGCCCGGCTCGCCATGGACGTGGGTGCTCTATCTGGACGCGCGGACTTCCGAGGAGCAGCGTGCTGCGCTCGAGGGGATCTTCACCGGCGATCTCGGCGGCGACGCCGAGCGTCATTTCCCGTGGTCGTGGAAACCGAACGAGCTTGTTGCGGTTCGACCGGTGGAGATCACCGTTGATCACGCACGCCGTCGCCAGCGGTTGCGGATAAAGGATCACATCAGTGTGCGAATTCGCGATCGCTACGACGGCGACGAAGCTGTCACGTGCGTAATTCCCGGGCATCACAGAACCGGCGAGGAACTCATCACCGACGAACTCGTGGTCGACGACGAGAAGCTCTCGTTCGAGTACCGGGGCGTGTGCGGCTACGCGTCGACGTTCGAGTACACGGGCTAGGCGGACCGCCTAGAGCGGGGCCGGTGTGACCTCTGGGACGGCACGAGTGAGCCACCACCGCGCGTGGCGCGGCTCACGGCATTGCGTTCATCGAGTGCATGGCATGTTGCGCCCCTCCTGGAATCACAAGTCCGGGCACATCGTTGGGTATCGCAATAACTGTGATCGCCAGCGCGATGAGCACTGCCGTGGTGCCCCAGGTCGCTGCCCGGCGCCACGGGATCGTCTTCTCCACCGTGATCAGCGCAGCGATCAACGCCATCCATGTAATGCTCATGACTCCGAGCGCGAATAGCGCGGCCATCAGCCCCCAGCAGCAGCCCAGGCACCAGGCGGCGTGCTTGGATCCCATCTCGAGGGCACCGCGGTTACCGTCGCGCCAAGCTCCCAGCAGGAACCCCAACGGGCTGCGGCATTTGCCGAGGCACACGTCCTTCAGCGGTGTCAGTTCGTAGATCGCGGCGAAGGTCAGGACGCCGCCGGCGAACCAGCGCCCGCCGGCGCGCCAGGCTAGATCGCCGCCGAGAGCAGTCCGGCCCAAGCGAAACAGCCCGTACGCGACGAGTCCCGCCGCGCCCCAGACGAGCAGATAGGCGACAGTGAACAGAAGCGGACGGCTCCACCCGCGCCGGCGGGTCATCCGCGCATACAACGCGGTCGTCGGCGCCAATGAGGGGAACATCATCGCCGCCATCATCACCACCCACACCCCCAAGAACCAGCCAAGCGCGCCGAGATCGGTGCCCGGTCCGCCGTCCATCCCGGCCATACGCTCGACGGTCGACCACCACGCCAAGCCCGCCAGGATGACTATGAGGACGACCAGCCCGACGCGCGAGCGGACTGCCGCAACCGCCGCGTATAGCTCGCCACGCTCACCGGCACGGTCGCTGACGCCGACAGCGGTCAAGCTGCCCGCGAGATTAGCTTGCACGACATGCGCGGCCTCCTACGGTCGGATGAGCTGACCGATCCTCCCCGCTGCTGACCGTCGCGTCAACCGGGCGGTCAGCCGATCCGCTCAGCCAGGGAAACGATGATCCCCTCTGGTCCGCGCACGTAGGCCATGCGCCAGATGTTCTCGTACTGACCGATGCCGCCGACCAGGCCGTAGCCGTCCGCAGCCAGCCGGTCGACCGCCGCCTGCAGGTCGTCGACTTCGAATGACACGTTGCGCAGCCCCAGTTCGTTGGCCATGGCGGTGGGCGACCCTGGCTCGTGGTCCGGCCAGACGAAGCTCGACAACTCCAGCCCGGTGCCTCCCGCGGGCGGGCGCAGCATGACGATGTGACTGCGGGAGCCGGAGATGCCGATGACAGTGTCTACGAACTCGCCCTCTACGAACGTCCGCCCCTCGACCTCGAGGCCCAGCCCGACGAAGAACGCCGTCACTGCGTCGAGGTCCGCGACGGTGATGCCGACATGGTCGAAACGTCGTACGTGCGACATGAACTGCGTCCTCCGATCTCCTGGTCGTGAGCCGCCCCTGTCGAGGCCCGGCACCGGTTGAGCGAAGCCGGCCAGCGCTTCTCGACATGGAATCACGCATTCGGCTCCTACACCGCCCCGCAGAACGCGGGCCACCGCCAGCTTTCGCGTGGGCGCCCCCCACCGATGATTTCTCGTCGATTCGGTGGTCTTGGTTCAAATGACACCAACCACATGCCACATGTCCATCTCGCTCGACGGCTTCGTCGCGGGCCCCGACCAGAGCCGCGAGAACCCGCTCGGCGTCGGCGGCCTGGAGCTCCACCACTGGCACCTGGACGAGCC
>DATBYI010000645.1:0-12160 GCA_036513815.1 Solirubrobacteraceae bacterium | reverse complement strand
TCATCATGCCCGAGCTGCCCGAAGTCGAAATCACCGCGCGCGTGATTGGCGCAGCCGTCGCCGGCAGCGAGATCGAATCCGCGCTCGCACCGGGCATCAATGCGCTCAAGACGTTTGACCCCCCGCTGACCGCGCTGGCCGGTCGCCGGATCGAGCGGATCGGACGCCGCGGCAAGCTGTTCCTGATCGAGCTCGACGGCGACCTCGTTATCGAGATTCACCTGATGTCGGCCGGTCGCCTGCAGCTGTTCGACGCGCGTGCGTCACTGCGCGACCGCACCTCGCGTTTCCTGGTCCGGTTGACCGATGGGCGCGAGCTGCGCCTGCGAGAGTTCGGGACGCGCCAGCGCGCCTGGGTCAAGCTGCTGCGCGCCGAGGACGTCGAACGCGAGGAGACGATCGCCGAGCTGGGGCCGGAGGCGTGGCCGGACCCGCCGCCGTTCGACGATCTGCTCGATCAGCCACGTCCGCTCTATGCCCTCATGCGCGACCAGCATGTCATCGCCGGAATCGGGCGTTCGTGGGTCGACGAGATTCTGCACGCGGCGATGATCTCGCCCTTCAAGCGCGGCTCGGATCTCGAGCCGGCCGAGGCCGAACGGCTGCGCGAGACGACCGTGCGCGTCCTCGGCGACGCGATCGCCCACTACGAGCAGACCCTGTCGATCCCGATCCCCGACAAGCTGCCGATGCCGCTCACCGTCCACCGCCGCAACGGCGAGCCGTGCCCGCGCTGCGGCGACCAGCTCGAGGCGGTGTTCTACGAGGACTACGTGATGTGTTACTGCCCGACGTGCCAGACCGAGGGCAAGCTGCTCAAGGACCGGCGGCTGTCACGGCTATTGAAGTAGGAAGTGGAGCTGCCGCCGGCTCGCGCCGGCTGGTTGGCGCGGGCGGCTGCTTGGCACAGGGTGAGAAAGAACCCCGCGACCGACATCCAGGCGAGGACGCCAAGTGCCGCTATCAAGATCAAGCTCATCCGCTTCCCTTCAGTCGAGTCCGCTCCGTGAGAGCGTCGGCTCAAGGCTCGTCGTGGATGGGGCTTTCTAATCCGCGGTCATACCTTTTTCGTACCCACGGTCGCGTCGCGCAGCCGCTCCTGCGCACGCGTGAGCTCGCGCTCGAGCTCCTGAAGGCGAGCGCTGGGTTCGAGGCCCCATCGGTATAGCTTGGCCCGCAGCAGCGCAACCTGATCGTGGCAATCGCGTGCGTCGGCACGAAGCAGCTCGATGTCTCCACTCGAGCTCATCGGTCGAACTCCGACACCGCGTAGGCGTGGGATCCGAGCACCTCGCGGACTCCGTCTTTCCGTCCGTCGACGCTCTGCCGCCACACGACGAACGGCTGGCGCGGTCCCATGTCGAAGATCGCCATCACGGTGCTGCCGCGCAGCGGGTCTGCATGGCCCACCTCGGTGACGCAGTCAACCCTTCCCTGGCGACTCCACAGTCTCAGGATGCGACGAGGACCGGGCGGCCGCCCGAGGTCGCGTTCGACCTGCCGGCGCATATCGGCGTAGGCGTCCTCGAGGAGACGCGGATCGTCCGAGACGCCGGGGATGAAGAACGCGGTCATGACACCGACCCGCGCTCGGCGGCGCTCATCGTCGATCGAAACGTTTGCGCTCGACCGGACGCGGCGGGTATTGCCGCTGCTCCTCCGGCGTCATGGCGCGAATGACCAGCGTGCCCTCGTCGACCTGCTCGCGGATCGCCTCGAGCTTGGCCTGACGCTTCTCCTCTGCCTTCTCCCGCTGCGTCTTCATCTCGCCACCTCGCGTGCGACGTGCGGACGGAACTCCGTTTCCTCGAGGTATCCCGCGGCGGTGGTGGGCATCGCGGTCTCCTTCCTTCGCGCCGGTGCGACCTGCATCGAGACGAGATTCGACGCGTTGGCGCGAAAAACCTCGTGGGCGGCAGCGCCGCCCTCCCGCATCACGGTAGCAGGCCGCGAGGGTGGAACCGCCCAGGGGCCGGGCGGACTGCTAAATTGAGCGCGTTCAAGCCGGGCTCAAGCCCGGTGCCGTAGTGCCAGCGCTCGTAGCCATTGCTCATTGCAATCTCCGCGTTCGCAGCACGATCAACGCCGGAGGAAACAATGGCAACCGGAACCGTCAAATGGTTCAGCGATGACAAGGGGTTTGGCTTCATTACGCCGGACGATCAGTCCAAGGACCTCTTCGTACATCACAGCTCGATTACGGGCAGCGGCTTTCGCTCTCTGAGCGAGGGCGCGAAGGTCTCCTATGAGGCCGAAAGCGGGCCCAAGGGCCCCAAGGCAGTCAACGTCCAGCCCATCTAGGCACTCGGCGCGCCTGTCGAGCTCATCTCGGCAGGCGCGACTCGCCTGGAGCTGCTCGGAGCCGCTGGCACGAGTCGACCCCGCGTGGAAACGACAACGGAGATAACGGTCGTCGGCGGAAAGACCTATCGGGTCGAAGGTGACGTACGTGACGTCGAGCGCACAATCCTCGACGCCGCCCGCGGCTCGATCATGCAGTTCGCCTGGCTCCTCGACGCTGACAGCGGGGAGCGCGTGGCCCTCAATCCAGATCATGTAATCGCGCTCCGAGTGCTCAAGGCTTAGCCTCGGCGATTCGAAGCTCGGCCGCCTCGAAGGGCGCCGATTTGCCGTCTCGCGGTGATCCAACGTGGGCGCCGCTACGAAGTATCTCTTGAACCCGGACGCCAGGGATCCGGGCGAGTCAAGGTAGGGAGAAACTTCGATGTGCGATGCCATTGCGCGCGCGCCAAGGCGCGCGCCAAGAGCTGGCGCGACACCCGGTTGATGCTTCGCTCACCGGGAACTCGTCGTGGACGAGGCCTGCGGCTGCTCGCGGACGAGGAGCTGATCGGGCATGTCCGCGACGGCGACGCGGTTGCCTTCGAGGTGATCTTCGATCGCCACGGCGCGGCGGCGTTCTCCTTGGCCTACCGGATGTGCGGCCGACGGGCACTGGCCGAAGATGTCGTCCAAGAGGCGTTTCTGTCCTTGTGGCGGAGCGGGATGCGCTACGAGCGCTCCCGCGGGAGCGTCCGCGCCTGGGTGCTCGGCGTGGTGCGCCACAAGGCGGTCGACACGTTCCGCCGCGAGACCGTCAGAACGGGCCTGGACGTACACGACGAGACGGCGGTCGGCCGTTTGCCGGCGCGCGAGTCGACGGAGGGCGAGGTGGCGCGACGTGATGACGCCCAGGAGGTCCGCGGCGCGCTCGCCGGGCTTCCGAGCGATCAGCGGCATGTGATCGAACTGGCCTACTTCGGCGGGTTCACGCAGACCCAGATAGCCGATTTGCTCGAGCTACCCGCGGGCACCGTGAAGGGCCGGATGCGGCTGGGCTTGAAGAAGCTCCAGCTTGCGCTGGGCGAGCCTCTGGGAATCGCGTCATGAGCCGCCTGGACGTGTGCCATGAGCGATGAGGGCCGTCGAGTCGCGCGCGAAGGGTGTGCTGGCGACGGCGCTGCCTACGCCCTCGGCGCGCTGGAACCCGCCGAAGCTGAGGCGTTTGAGCGTCACTTGGAGGGATGCGAGGAGTGTGCGGAGGACCTCGCGGGGTTCGCGCACGTCGTCGATGCGCTGGCGATGAGCGCTCCCCAGCACGCGATGCCGTCGGGGTTGCGCCGACGCGTGATGCGAAGCGTGCGCTCGCAGCCGGCCCGGAGCCGTGCGTCTCACCGGCGCTGGCGATGGGCCCCCCTGGCGGTCGGGCTCGCCTCGGCGGTGCTGGCGATTGCCATGCTCGCGTCGCGCGGCTCGAGCCAGGTTCGGATCGTCAATGCGAGTGTGGTCGACTCGCCCGGGAGCGCACAGGTGCGGCTCGCCGATGGCCGAGCCGAGCTCATCGTCCGGAATTTCCCTGCGCCCGCGGCCGGGCACACCTATGAGGTCTGGCTGAAGAAAGGCAGCAGTGCCCTCGAACCGACACGGGTGCTGTTCAGCGGCAGTGCTCGTGGTGCACGCGACATCGAAGTGCCCGCTGCACTGAGGGGAGTCGACGAGATCCTCGTCACCGAGGAACCGGCCGGCGGCAGCCTGATTCCCACGAGCCAGCCTGTGATCGTCGGACGGCTGAGCTGAACGCCGAGTGATCCGGATCGGGCTCCGGCTCGAAGTAGGGGTCAGAACCACAATCGATAGGAGCATCCCATGATGGGACTCGACAACCCGCTGCACATCGCCTTCCTGCTCGTCATCCTGCTGCTGGTCTTCGGCGCCAAGCGTCTGCCGGAGATGGGTCATTCGCTGGGCGCGGGCCTGCGCGGCTTCAAAGACTCGCTGAGCGGCGAGACCCACACGACGCAGCTCAGCTCCGGAGCCGACGCGACCCCCGTGGACGGGCTGACCGCCAATCTCGCGAACGCTCACGTCCACGCCCCCGCCAACACCGCCGAGCCGAGCGCTGAGCATCCGCCCGTCGGTCCGGTCGCGTAAGCAAACGCCGACCGATCCGCCAAGGGAACGCTGAACATGCAGATGCCTGGCGCGACCGCTCTGCGGCGCTTTCAGCCCATCAACCACGACGCGCGTCTGAGCGTGGTCGACCATCTCGACGAACTCCGCACGCGGCTGATCGTCTCGCTGGTCGCCCTCGCGGCCGCGTTCGGCATCTGCTTCTGGCAGAACCACGAGCTGTTGCACATCGTCAACCAGCCGCTCGCGAACCAGACCCAGCAACAGGTCCGCGACGGTCATGGCCCGCTCGGCGCTACCTACTCGGTGCAACAGAGCGCGCGAGACATCGGCCAGCAGCTCGGGACCGTGATCGGCGCGCTCCGCGCTGAGCCCCACTCCGCCGGCGTGTCCGCCTCGCTCGCGCACGCTCAGAACAGCGTGCGGCGCGACGTGGCACGACTGTCCGCGCCGCCGCAGGGCAACCACCCAGTGACCTTAGGGATCGGGGAGCCGTTCACCAGCACTGTCACGGTCACGTTCATTTTCGCGCTGATCCTGTCACTACCGGTGTTGCTGTTGCAGGCCTATGGGTTCTTCATGCCGGCGTTCGAACCCAAGCAGCGACGCCACATGCTGCCGATCACGTTCGCGATCCCAATTCTGTTCGTGGCCGGGGTGGCATTCGGCTACACAGTCGTGCTACCTGCCGCGCTGCACTTCTTCCAGAACTTCAACTCGGACCAATTCAACGTCCTCGTGCAGGCGAGCCAGTACTACAAGTTCGCGGCCACCATTCTGCTCGCCATGGGGCTCGTGTTTCAGGTCCCGGTGGCGATCATCGCGGTCACCCGCGCCGGCCTGATCACCGTGTCCCAGCTGCGACACAACCGGCGCTACGCGGTACTCGCGTGCGGCCTCGTGGCCGCCCTGCTTCCCGGCGACGCGATCACCATGCTGCTCGAGACCCTTCCTCTCTACCTGTTGTTCGAGCTCAGCCTCATCGTCGCGGGGATCGCCGAGCGTCGCGCGCCCGCGCGTTGATCCGACCCGCTGCGGATTGCGAACCCTCTTCGACAGCCAACGACGCAACCCCGCGTCGTTGCGAAAGGAGAAGGTTCCAAATGGACCAAATCAATCTGGAAGCCATCGATGTTGACGGCGCCGTCCGCGAGGGCGCTGAGGGAGTAGCCGGCGACACCCGGCTCAGCTTCCTGCGCAGAGGAGCGGTCGCCGGCGGCGCCGTGATCGGCGGAGGAGCGATCCTGAGCGCCCTCGTGCCGGGCACCGCGCTGGCTGCCGGCCGGCCGCCGAGCGCGCTCGGCTCCGGCGACATCGGCATCCTCAACTACGCCCTGACCCTGGAGTATCTGGAGAGTTCGTTCTACAACGAGGCGACGAGCGGGGGCAAGATCACGAACCCGGCCCTCGTGCAGTTCCTCCGCACGGTCACCAGGGACGAGAACTACCACGTCAAGTACCTCAAGGCGGCGCTCGGTCCTCACGCGATCAAGAAGCCGAAGTTCGACTTCCAGGGGATCCCGGGCGATCAGGCAAAGTTCGCCGCCACGGCGTACGTGCTCGAGAACACCGGCGTCCACGCCTATCTCGGCCAGGCCCCGAACATCCACGCCGCGAAGGTCCTCCTGGCCGCCGCTTCGATCGTTACGGTCGAGGCTCGGCACTCCGGGGCGATCGGCCTCTATCTCGGCAAGGCGATCGCGCCGAACGGCCCGCTCGACAACGGGCTCAGCGCGGCGACGATCCTCGCCGACGTCAAGAAGACGGGCTTCATCAAGTAAGGCGGTGATCTACAGCCCGCGGTCGCGAGCGTCTCTGCTGAGCGCCTCGCCGAGCGCCGCCGGCTGGATCTGAGCCTCGAGTTCGGTGATCCGCTGGTCCTGTCGCCGGGACTCGCGGTGCACGGAATCCTGAAGCCCCTCGAGCAGCTGCTCGAGGTGGGCGATGCGGGCCTCCAGAGTCGAGACCCGAACCGGATCCGGGCCTGGGCTATCGCCTGCCGGCGGTGGCTCGGGCCTGGAGCCCGGGGTCCCGACCACGCGGCGGATCTGTCGGACTCGATTGACCATTCGCTCGCGGTCGCCGATCTTCATCGTCGGCCGCACCATCTGAGCTCGACCGGATGAGGTGCATACTGCCGGCGCTCCGACGTCACGGGAGAGGTGGGCATCGCTCTCCTTCCCTTGCCGGCGGGATCTGCATCGAACGAGATCCGCTCCGTCGGCTAGAAGAACCTCGCGGGCCACAACGTCGCCCTTTATGAGCACCGTAGCAGTCCCGCCGCGCGCCATCCGAATCCGGTGCACTGGACCGACGCGATAGGAGTACAGTCGAAGGACTGGGCCTGCGGCCGGGATTCTCGCCCGCCCACCGTTCGCCACCGACGGCGCCAATCGCGCCACGACGCGCCTCGTTCGAGCGCGCTCATTGCGAAAGGCGACAGATGTCAGTAGCGGAACTCGAAGAGCTCGACGAGGTCAAGGGCCTGATCGCGCGCGGGCGATCGCTGGGCGTGCTCACATTTGCGGAGATCGGCACCGCCACGGCTGAACTCGAGCTCGAGGAAACCGATGCGGAGGAGCTGCTCGGTATGTTCGAGGCCCGGGACATCGAGCTGGTCGAAGAGGTAGATGCGGCTACGTCCCTCAGCCCGAAGATCGAACGCGGACCAGAGAAGCGCACTCGTCGCAAGTCCCGTGCCGGTCGAGAACCGGAGGGGACGACGGACGCCTTGCAGCTGTTCCTCAGGGACATCGGAAAGGTGCGACTCCTGACCGCCCAGCAGGAAGTCGATCTCGCCCGGCGGATCTGGCGAGGTGACGTCGACGCCAAGCGGAAGCTGGTCGAGGCGAACCTGCGTCTGGTCGTCTCGATCGCCAAGAAATACCGCAACCAGGGTTTGCCGTTCCTGGACCTGATCCAGGAGGGGACGCTTGGCCTGGTACGGGCGGCGGAGAAATTCGACCATCGCCGGGGGTTCAAGTTCTCCACTTACGCGACCTGGTGGATACGCCAGGCCATCGCCCGTTCGCTCGCGGACAAGGCGAGGACGATCCGCATCCCGGTGCACATCGTCGAGAAGCTCAACCACATCGGCCGAGCGGAACGCAAACTGACGACGGGCCTCGGCCGTGTGCCGACGGCCGACGAGATCGCCGAGGTCACCGGCCTCGAGCCACACGAGGTCGAGTCGATCCAGCGCGCGGCGCAGGCGCCGATCTCCCTCGAGAAACCGGTCGGCGACGAGGATCAGATCGAGTTCGGGCAATTGCTTGCCGACGAACACGCCGAGTCACCGTACGACCGGGCCGTGGAGGTCCTGACCGGAGAGGCGGTACGAGATGCGCTCGAGGCGCTCGGCTACCGCGAACGCCGCGTGCTCGAGCTGCGCTACGGGCTGGGCGGCACCACTCCGCGAACGCTCGATGAGATCGGCCGCACCTTCAATGTCACGCGAGAGCGCATCCGTCAGATCGAACACCAGTCGCTGACCAAGCTCCGAATCCTCGGGGAAGGCCAGCGGCTGCGCAACGACCCCAGGTAGCGCCGGCCACCAGATACGATGCCGACCGTGATCGACCGAGGTGACATCGCTCCCGACTTCGAGCTCCCCGATCAGCACGGCAACGCGGTCACGCTCTCCGGCCTGCGCGGCCGGACCGTCGTGCTCTACTTCTACCCAAAGGCGGATACGCCGGGATGCACGACCCAGGCCTGCGGCGTGCGGGACCACCGGTCGAACTACGACGAGGCCGGCGCGGTCGTACTCGGTGTGTCGCCCGACCCGGTCAGTCCGATCGCGAAGTTCGCCGAGAAGTTCAGCCTCGGCTTCCCGCTCCTCTCGGACGAGGACCACTCGGTGGCCGAGGCGTATGGGGTGTGGGTCGAGAAGAACCGCTACGGCCGTACGTACATGGGCAACGAGCGGACGACGTTCGTGATCGGGCCCGACGGGACGGTTCGCGACGTGTTCCGGAACGTCAAGCCCGACCAGCACGACGAACTCGTGCTGGGTGCACTGGCCGCGAGCTAGCTCCGCAACGCCTTATTGAAGGCCCTCGCGGGCCTCGCGCACGAGCGTGACGGCCTCGGGGAAGATGTGCGCCATCACGGTGCGCAGCTGCTCGGCCTGCTGCTCGGTCGTGCCCTGGATGTTGATGCGGTTCATCGCCGCCACGGTCAGATCGACCGCGAGCTTGATCGCGTTATCCGCCCACGCCAGCCGCTGAGCGCCCTGCATCTGCTCGGCGAACTCGCCCAGCCGTCGCTGCAGCTCGTCAGGGTCTCCGAACAGGCCTCCGAATCCACTTCCTTCCATACGACCAATGGTAGCCACCCCGTCGCTCCGCGCGCGGCGAATCCGACTTAGACTCCGTCGCGTGCAGCCCGAAGAGCGCGTCGCATACGAAGCCCAGGTACGTAACCGCCAGGTGGCGCTGGCCGGCGCGGCCGGCGTTCTCGTCATGGTCGCCGTGCTCGTCCAGCTGCCCGGGGCGCACGTCAAGGTCAACGAGCAGACGCTCGGGTTGATCACCGAGCACAAGCGCTTCGCAATCGATGTGGTCGGATCGGTGCTCAGCGCGCTCGGCTCGCTGGCGCTCGGCTGGACGCTGGCGTACCTGTTCGGGGCGGCCCGCGCGCGTGATCCGCGGGTCAAGCCCGCCGTCATGGGCCAGGTCTCGATCGCGGCGGGTGTGATCGCCGCGGTGGCGGGCATCGCGTCGGCGATCGCCTCGGGCCACGCGGGCGACGAGTTCGTCAGCCACGGCAACCAGACGTGGCCTGAAGCGAGCGCGCTGCTCCACAAGGCCTGGGTCATCGTCCCCGAGATCGCCGTCTATCTCGGGGCCCTGTTGATCGCCGTCTCGCTCGTGCTCGTGTCGCTGTCCGCCATGCGCGTCGGGCTGCTCCCCCGCTTCATGGGCTACCTCGGGATCATCGCCGGGATCCTGACCATCATCCCGCTCGTGCCGATCCCGATCGTCGAGGCGTACTGGCTGGTGGCGGTCGCCTACCTGATGAGCGGCCGGTGGCCGAGCGGGGTGCCGCCGGCCTGGACGAGCGGCACCGCCGTCCCGTGGCCGAGTAGCCAGCAGATGCGTGCGAACCGCGCGGAGCGCGCGCAAGCCGGCCGGGGGGCCCGGGGCAAGCGGGCGCCGGAGCCCCTCCCGCAGGCGGCCGGTGCGGCGCCGACGGCCGCCACGACGCGCTCGAGCACCCCCAAGCGCAAGCGCAAGCGGCGTAAATAGCGCAAAACCGGGGCGCTGGCGCCGTACATCCGTCCGGTCGGCTAAGCCCCGGTGCCGCGGTTGCCGATCCTCCCGTCAGCTGTCCCGGCTCCTGTCCACGCCGGGGGCCGGGACAGGTTCGCTTGCCAGGCGACTGGAGAGCGAAAACATAAACGCAGCTACCGACCGGTCTTGGGCCACTCGCCTGGGGCGCAGATCGGAAACGGCGCTGTGCGGGCTCGAGTTGGCGACCGTCGGGCGGCTGAACGCCGTTCGGCGGTCGCCGTTCATCGTGCCTGCGCGACCGCTCGGCGCAACACGCCCGCCGCTCAACGATCCGGTCTTGAGTCCCGCCGCCCGCGGGAGCACCGTACGCGCCGACTGTCAACGTCTCACAGGAGGCAATAGATGGAAGCCGCAAACATCGGGGCGCGTGAGGCCGACGTGGCGCCGGCGCCCGATCCGGCCGCAGGCCGGGTCATGGGCTGGACGCCGGCGGACCCGGGTCCCCTGGGACTCGCTGCCTTCGCGGGCACCACGTTCATGCTCAGCCTGATCAACGCCGGCCTGGTCGGAAGCCAGCACGTGGTCGGCGGCGGTCTGCTGCCGATGGTGGCCGCTCTGGCTCTCGCCTACGGCGGCGCGGTCCAGCTGATCGCGGGACTCTGGGAGTTCCGCACCGGCAACACGTTCGGCGCGGTGGCGTTCTGCTCCTACGGCGCGTTTTGGATCTCGTTCTACTTCATCGTCCAGTCGGTGGGGAAGAACACGCCGAGCGAGGTGTTCAGCGGGCTCGGTCTGTACCTGTGGATGTGGGGGATCTTCACGGCGTACATGTTCGTCTGCTCGCTGCGGACTACCGGCGCCGTCGCCCTGGTGTTCCTGTTGCTGACGATCACGTTCCTGATCCTCGGCATCGGCAACTCGTCGCTGTCCGGCGGAACCGTCGCCATCAACGGCACGATCAAGCTGGGTGGCTGGGTCGGCATCATCACGGCGCTCGCCGCGTGGTACGCGTCGTTCGCCGGGGTTCTCAACTCGACCTTCGGTCGGGTGTTGATGCCCGTCGTCCCGCTCCGGCGCTGAGGCGAGAAAAGCCACACGCCCAGCCTTGCCTAGTAGTAGAACTACGACAAAATCGTCGTAAACCTCGATGACTTGGAGCGCCGGCTGAGACGCCGGCGCTCCAGGCTGTCCAGCCGGCCGCCGCCGGAGCCGCGGGGGCACGAGAGAAGGAGAGCTGACGTGGCTGATGTGACCCAAGAGCCCCCCACCGCGGATGAGTCCGACGAGGCGTCGGAGGCGCAGATCGCGGTTCATTGGCGCGAGGAGGAGTACTACCCGCCGCCCCCGGATTTCGCCGAGCAGGCCAACGCGAACGATCCGGCGATCCTTCAGCGCTTCAGCGCGCAGAACTTCCCCGAGTGCTACGCCGACTACGCCGACCTGCTCACGTGGGAGCGCAGGTGGGACACGATCGTCGACACCAGCAACCCGCCCTTCTTCAAGTGGTTCGTGGGCGGCCGTCTGAACGCGTGCGTCAACTGCGTCGACCGGCATCTCGAGACTCGCGCTGACAAGAACGCGATCATCTGGATCCCCGAGTCCGAGGAGGCGGAGGCCCAGGAGATCACGTACGCGGAGTTGCATCGACGCGTCAACGAGTTCGCCGCGCTCGTGCGGGATTTCGCCGGTCTGAAGAAGGGCGACCGGATCACCTTCCACCTGCCGATGGTGCCCGAGCTGCCCGTCTCGATGCTCGGCTCCGCGCGCCTCGGCGTGATCCACTCCGAGGTGTTCGGCGGCTTCAGCGGCGCGGCGTGCGGCCAGCGGATGGCCGATGCCCAGAGCACCGTGCTCGTCACGATGGACGCCTACTCCCGCAACGGTTCCCTGATCGACCACAAGGTCAAGGCCGATGAGGCGATCGAGGAGGCCCGTAAGGAGGGGATCGAGGTCGAGAAGGTGCTCGTGTGGCGGCGGATCCCGGGCGAGTACCACTCTGAGAGCCCGATGGTCGAGGGGCGCGACTTCTTCGTTGACGAGTTGCTCGGGTCCTACAGCGGCCAGCAGGTCGAGCCGGAGTCGATGGCGGCGGAGGACACGCTGTTCCTGATGTATACGAGCGGCACGACCGGTCGCCCGAAGGGCGCCCAGCACGCCACCGGCGGCTACATGGCCTACGTGACCGGCACGTCGAAGTACTACCAAGACATCCACCCCGACGACACCTACTGGTGCTTCGCCGACATCGGCTGGATCACCGGCCACTCCTACATCGTCTACGGCCCGCTCTCGCTCGGCACCACGACGGTGATGTACGAGGGCGTGCCGACCTATCCGGACCCCGGCCGGCCGTGGCGGATCGCCGAGAAGCTCGGCGTGAACATCTTCCATACCGCGCCGACGACGATCCGGATGCTGCGCAAGGTCGGTCCGGATGAGCCGGCCAAGTACAACTACCACTTCAAGACGATGACGACGGTCGGCGAGCCGATCGAGCCGGACGTCTGGCGGTGGTA
>DATBYI010000644.1:0-9670 GCA_036513815.1 Solirubrobacteraceae bacterium | reverse complement strand
GCCGTGCGAGCCGCCCGGCTTCGGCGCGGACTTGCCCGTCGTGGGCGTCGCCGAGTTCGCCGAGTGCGTCGGCTGCGGACCGTAGTGAACGGGCTGGCCCTTGGCCGGTCCGACGAGCTGCGGTGGCGTGATGTTGGCCGGACCGGGGACGAACAACCCGAGCGCCACCGCCGCGGCGCCGCCGGCGAGGCCGAGCCCGCCGACCGCGTAGGTGAGCCGGCGCTTGCCGTAGCGGAGGTACTCGGTACGGCGGCGCTCGCTCAGGTCCGACGGCAGTGCCGCGCGCTGCGCGCTCAAGCTGTTGTACGGCGCCGCGAGGAAGCTCGCGGTCGGCCATAGCAGCAGCGCGGCCAGTAGCAGCCCGCTGGGGGTGAGCTGCGTCACGGCGCCGGCAATCCCGACGAGCCCGAGCAGCGCGAACAGACACTCGACCCAGTTGGCCTTGAGGGCGTCGGTCCACTTTGGGTCGCCGGCGGTCTTCGGCGTACGCAGGAACGCGGCCTCCTTGGCGAACAGTCCCTGGACCGAGGCGCTCGTCACGGTCAGCATCGTCGACTGCCAGATCAGGAAGGCGCCGAGAGCGTCGCGCCATGACGCGCCCGTTCCGCGGCGAAGCAGCGCCACCGCTCGGAGCAGGCCGAGGATCACGAGCACCGGGATCGCCGCGAGCAGGAAGCCGGTGAGCTTGCGGAAGACCAGCCCGCCGCCCACGATGATGTTGGCGGCGCCGAGCAGCAGGCAGAAGAAGAAGAGCAGCGCGAGCAGGTCTCCGTACCACTGGATCCCGCCGCACAGGTAGGCCCAGCGCTGGCCGAGCGTCATCTGGTTCTCGTCCTTTGCGCCGCCGAGCCGGCCCGGCAGCAGCCAACGCCAGTGCTGGCGCAGGATCTGAATGCCGCCGAAGCACCAGCGGAAGCGCTGGCCCTTTAGGGCCTCGAAGGTGAGCGGCATGATCCCCTTGCCGAATGACTGGTCCACGTGGAGCCCCGACCATCCGTTGCGGAGGATCCGCAACGAGAGCTCGGCGTCCTCGGTGATGCACCACTCGTCCCAGCCCCCGGCCTCCTCAAGGGCGCGGCGCCGGATGAGCCCCATCGTGCCGGCGAAGATAGCCCCGTCGCGCTCGTTGCGCGAGGGCTGCGAGACCGCGAAGAAGTATTTGTAGGAGAAGTAGAGGCGCCGGTAGAACGGAGCGCTCTGCCAATCGCGGTAGTCCTGCGGCGCCTGGATGAACCCGACCTTCGGGTCGGCGAAGAGGGGGGCGCAGAGCTTCAGGAAGTGCGGATCGATCTGGTAATCGGAGTCGATCACGCCGATCAGCTCGCACGACCCGTCGACCATGTGCTCGAGCGCGTAGTTGAGCGCGCCCGACTTGTAGCCCGGCCAGTCGCTCAGGTGAACGAACTTCACGTCGTGCTGCTGGCACCACGCCTCGACCGGCCGCCAGAGCGCCTCGTCGTCGGTGTTGTCGTCGAGCACGTGGATCTCGTAGTTCGGGTAGTCGAGCGAGCGCAGCGACTCGAGCGTCTGGATGACCATGTCGGGCGGCTCGTTGTAACACGGGACCTGGAGGCAGACCGGCGGGTACGGACCGTCGGGCATCTGCGCGAGCTCCTGCGTACCGACGCGGCGCACCCAGCTCGCCCGGCCGAGCGTGTCGCACAGCTCCCATAGGTAGGCGCAGCCGAGGACGGCGGCCAGGAACTCGAGCGCCCAGAGCAGCATCCCGCCGACATCGCCGGTGATGCCGAGGTGGCTGGCGAACGTCCACCAGGCCATGAAAGCGAGGTAGACGACGAACACGTATGTGGTCGTCGCCCACGTCACGTGGGCGCGCGCGTTCCAGCGCCGCGTCACCGGAAGCCAGACGACGCAGGCCAGCGCGAGACCGACGACGACCGCCTCGAGATGCGCGGTGGTGACGCCGATCAGCGCCATGACGACGGCCACGATGCCGATCACGAGCGCCGATAGGAGAAGCGCTCTCACCAGGCGCCCGGTCCACTGCGTCGTCTTCTCGGCCCGGCCGGTGCGACGGCTCGCGGGCAGGAACAAGGCCGCCGTTGGGAGCGGCGCGGCGAACAGCCCGGCGAGTAGAAGAGCGGAGAGCATGACCCTGGCGAGGTACCCGGGCGCGCCGGCGGCCACACCGCGCGCGGCACCCTGGGATGACGGTCTACCCGGAAAGAGGTGCTACGAGCGGTCGAGACGGGCGGCGATCATGACCACCGCCCGCTCTTGGGCCGCGTACGTGGCGCGGAGAGCGGCCACCGCCTCGGCCGAGCCGGCGCCGGCGGGAGGCGGATCGGCCACGAGCATCAGCCGGACCTCCTGGCCGAGCGCCTCGCCGCCAACCGCGTCGGCCAGGGCGAGCAGCGCGTCCGCGCGCACGCGCGCGCCCTCGACGAACGATGCGATCACCGTCTCCCGGGACAGCGCGGTCCGGCCGTACACCCGCGCGTGGAGCACCGCGGGGTTGATGGCGTGCGGGCGGATCAGCGCCCGGCGCTCGGGCTCCGACAGCCCCGCCGCCTCGGCGACGTGGTCGATCGCGTGGGTGACCCCCTGCGCGTCCACCGGAAGCGACTCGCGCAGCTCCGGCGGCAGCTGCTCCAGGAGGGTGGCGTGCGCGGCCGCCGCCTCTGTCAGAAGCGCCTCGACATGTCCGCGATGGGTGAGCGCCACACCCTTCACGGTAGCCGCCGGAGAGACGGGGCGGCCGACCGCCGACTCCGAAGCCGGCGGTCGCGTAACCCTAACGTCTGGACCGGTTTCTAGAACCCCTGCACGTTGAGCCGCTGCGAGGAGGTCTGCTGGCCGCAGCTCAGCTTGGCGATCAGCGCAATGGTGTAATTGCCGGGGCGTTGGGGCGCCCTGATCGTCTCGAAGTATCGACCCGCCCTGAGGTTGCCGAAGTTGTACGTCTGCGAGCTGCCGAACCGCCCGCGCCTGGTGATGACGATCTTCACCTTGGCTTGCGCCTTGAGGGTGAATTTCACGTCGAACAGACGCCGTGCTCTGACCCGGTTCGGCGCGGTGAAGCGCGAGATCGGGGGAGCGAACGCCGATGTGAAGGTGCGATCACCGCCGTTGGCCGAACCGTCGGAGTTGGTCGCGACGAGCTGGAAGTGGTACTTCGTGCACGGCTGCAAATTGGAGATGTTCGCCGATACGGGCTCGGTCTTTGGGACGTTGCAGTAGGGGCTCGGTGGACTGATGCCGGATGGGCACGAGCCGATCGTGCCGATCGGTGTGTCCTGGCCGTAGCTGGTCCTCAGCCCGTACTCGAAGTAATACTGGGTGATGTCGCCGCCCTGGACGTTGGGCCCGGCGACGCCGTTCAGTGTCGCGCTCGTGCTCTTCACCCTGGTGGCGGAGCCGGTCGTGGCGGTCGGCGGGACGTTCGTGCAGTATTGACTCGGAGGTTTTATTCCGGTCGGACAGACGATCGTGGCGCCTGACGGCGCAGCCGACACCACCAGGACGCCCGCCGCCACGAGACCCCACAGGGGCGCTAGCCACCTGAGGTGCAAGTACCTCGTCATGTAAGTCCTCCTGATCGGGAAACACCCCGCGAGAGGGGTCGCCTGTTACTACGCGGCGGCCACCAGAGGACTGACATGGCTCGCGGTGACGATCTCGCGAACCAGCAACTCGGTGAGGATCCGGCCGCAGTCGCGCAGCTGCACTGGGGTACGGGGCGCGGCGGGCCGGGGCGTTACCTGCGCCAGCTGCTCGGCCTGTGTCAGGCGTCTCAGCATGCCCCCGCGTTCCAGCCATGTGTCGACCGCGGGCGTCTTTCCCGCGAACAGCGTCCACGTCGGAATCCCCATCAGCGCCGCCTCGCGGGTCATCGTCCCGCCCGCCCCGATCATCACGTCGGCTGCATACACGAGCGATCGAGAGTCGATCGCCGCTCGCGGCACGATGCAGCGCGGCAGACCGAAACCCTCGACGGCGGCGATCTGCTCAGGGTGGCGTGTCAGCACGACGCAGACAACGTCCTCCCTGGCAGACAGCGTGCGAAGGGCCGCCTCGAACAGCGGATTTGAGGACGAGTGATAGAGAGCGCGCGTCGGTGGGGTGCGCGCCACCGCGAGGATTCGCGGAGGCGGATCGATCCCGAGCTTCGTCAGGATGGCGGGGTCGGGGTCGAAATCCCCCACGTAGAGCTCCTCCTTGAGCCCCGGATAGCGAACGACTTTTGCCTGGACGGCACCCTGTCGGCGGATCGCGCGCAGGGGCAGGGTCTCCGGTACGAGCACGGTGGTGGCGAGGCGAAAGGCGAGATGGTTGGCCGGCTGATGCTCGAAGTCCATCGCCGTGACGGTCGGGATCCGCAGGCTCCGCGCCGCGGCGATCTGCGCGTACGAATTGTGGGAGAGCGCGACGCTGGGGCGGACCCGGGCCGCCCAGCGACGGAGGTCGACGATGCGCTCGTAGATGCTCGCCACCTTGGCGGATCGCCCGGATGGGCTCGCGCCGCCGATCACCTCGACCCCCGGCCAGCGTTCACGCGCGAGTTCGACTGTCTGCGCGTTGTCGCGCGCCGTGACGCGCACGTCATGCCCGTCGTCCTCGAGACGTCGAGCGATGGGCGCGAACAGCAGCGGATGCGGCGAATTCGATAGGTCGATCCAGATCTTCACGCGGCGGGGGCCAATCCGGCCGCGGCGAGCCTCGGCGCAGTCGCTGCTTTCTCGCCGCAGATCACGCGTGCGAGCCGTTCGGCGGCATGGCCGTCCCACCCGGGCGGAGCGGCGCGAGTCGCGCCGCCCGAGTGCGCGAGCGCGGACGGGATCATCGCGATCCGTGCGGGATCCAGCCCGAGCAGGGTGTTCGTGCCCGCTCGCAGGGTCACCGGACGCTCCGTGTTGTCGCGCAAGGTGAAACAGGGAACGCCCAGGTACGTGGTCTCCTCCTGCACGCCGCCCGAGTCCGTCAGCACCCCGGCAGCGTCGGACTCGAGCGACAGGAACTCCAGATACCCCAGGGGCTCGAGCAGATGCACCGACGGGTCGAGCGTGCCGGGGTCGATCATCTTGCGGGTCCGGGGGTGCACGGGGAACACGACCGGCAACTCGCGCGCGACCCGCCCGAGTGCGTAGAGCACCTCCCGCAGCATCGGCCCGTCCACCAGCGCCGGGCGATGCAGGGTGACGAGCAGGTACTCGCCGGCGCTGAGCCCGAGCGCCGCCGCCGCGCCGAGTCCCCGAAAGCGTGGCTCCATCGCCACCAAGGTGTCAATCATCGTGTTGCCGACGAAGTGGATTCGGTCGGACGGGATTCCCTCCGCGTGGAGGTTCGCTCGCGCCTCCTCAGAGTGGATGAACAGATAGTCACTGAACTCGTCGGCGACGATCCGGTTGATCTCCTCGGGCATCGTGCGGTCGAAGCTCCGCAGCCCGGACTCGACGTGGCCCAGGCGCACCCCGAGCTTGGCGGCGACGAGCGTCGCGGCGAGCGTTGAGTTGACATCGCCGGGGACCAACACGAGGTCGGGACGCTCAACCTCGATCACGGTCTCGATGCGTTCCATCACCCGCGCCGTCTGCACGGCGTGTGTCGCCGAGCCGACGCGAAGGAAATAATCCGGCGCGGGCACCCCGAGCTCTTCCATGAAGGCCGACGACATCATCCGGTCATAGTGCTGGCCGGTGTGTACCAATACGTGCTGACTGTCGGGCAGCGCGCGCCGAACTTCGGAGATGACCGGAGCCATCTTCACGAAATTGGGCCGAGCCCCTACGACGTACATCACCCTCACGGCGGCGGCACTGTAGCTGTCACTGCCGGGCGCCCCGAGCGTTCGCACAACAACTGTTCACCCCCACCCCGGTGGGGCCGCCCGGCCCGGCGGCCCCACAGAGGCTGTGGGGTCGCGTGAGTACACGCGGTCCGAGCGAGGCGCTCGGCGCTGATAAGTCGTTCTCTCACTCGTCGCTGGCCCGCAGAGTCCACGAGATGCCCACGCTGCCCCTGTTTACGACCGAGCCGGGCTGACGCTGACAGAACTCGCGCGAGTCCGATGACGAAGGTGCAGCGCCGGGCGCCCAAACTTCTCCGGAGCTGACCTTTCCTTGCGATCGCCTCGCGACCCGAACTGGTTCGCCGGCGTGCACTCGGACATTCGTCCAGCGCCGTTGACGCCGGTCCAGACATGTGCACGGCGGGCCGCTGTGTCTAGGAGTGTCCAGGTTTTCTCGAGCCCGGGCGGGGATGTGGTTGGCGTGCGCCCAGCTGCTGATCGTCGCCCTCCTGCTGCCCGCCAACGCCACGGCGGCTGCGCCGATCTCTCCCGACAGCCTTGGTGTCAACTTCACGGGCTCCCCGCCCGATCTCGCCACCGCGTCGGCGGCGGGGGTCGGACTGGCCCGCGATCAGATCATCGCCGGGACGAACATCGATGCGGTCGTCGAGCTGACCGCCGCCGCGCATCTGCGGCTCTATCCCATGCTGGGTCTGCCCAAGAGCCAGGGCGCCGCCGCGGACGCAACCGCGATGGCCGCGTTCGTCACCCAGTTCGCGGAGCGCTACGGGCCCGGCGGTTCATTCTGGGCCCAGCACCCAGCGCTCCCGTACCTGCCCGTGGAGAGCTATGAGATCGGCAATGAGCCCGACATCACGCCCACCGCCCCGGCCGATCAGACCTCACTTCATTACGCGAATCCAGCCGACTACGCGGAGGTCTACGAGGCCGCGCGCGCCGCGCTTCACCAGGCCGATCCGACCGGGCAGGCGGTCGTCGGAGGGATGCTCGACTCGGGCGCCATCGGGCTCGCGCAGGCCGAGCAGTACCTCGCCGCGATCGGCCCCATGGACGCGGTCGGATTCCATCCCTACCTCTACGACATGACGACGATGGAGCAGGACACGACGGCCCTACGGCAGTGGCTCGATGCCAACGGCCACGCCGCCGTGCCCATCGACATCAACGAATTCGGCGCCGGCGCCGGTGTCACGTCGGGCTATGCGGAATGGGGCACGGAGGTCGCGCAGTACACCCAGTGGGCGCTCTGCACGCCGGCGCTCCACGTCGAGGACGTCCAGGCATTCTGGTGGGGGGCGATCCCGGCGGCCGATGCGGATCCGTGGTTCTCGATGGTGAACAGCGAGCTTTCCGAGACTCCGCTCGGAACCGACTACCTGACCGAGGCTGCGTCGCTCACCACCCAGGGGTGCCCGGTGGCGGCCCCTTCCCTGGCCCAGGCTCCGGCCCGCGCTGCTTCTCCGGCGCCGAAACCGAAGAAGGCCAAGCGCGCGGGCAAGGCCAGGAAGTCCGCCGCGCACGCGAAGCCGCGCCGGCGGCCCGCGCACAAGGCGGCCAGCCGGCGAAGCATTCGGCGTCGCGCCGCTCGCCGACGGTAAGCCAGCCGTAGGCTTCGCCCGGGTGTCAGCCGGCGCCGCTGACGGCGGAGGTCTCGCCCGGGTGTCAGCCGGCGCGGCTGACGAACGTATCCCTGTGTATGAGGCGCATCGCGATCGCGCTGGCGGTTGCCCTGGCCGCTCCCTCGTCCGCGATGGCGGCTGGTCGCACCCTCGCCCCGCCGGGAAACTCCGGCGTCGGCCAATACGTCGAGACGGTCCCCACGGCCGGCGGCGGCCAGCCGACCAACACCGTCCATCCTGTGGGCGGGGCCGTCGGTGGCGGGGGCGGGCCGCGCGACCCGGGTGGGCCGGCCGGAACGGGTGGCGCGCACGGAGTCGGAACGATCTCCGCCGCGACCCAGCGTGCACTGGCCGCACAAGGGCTGACCGGAATCGCCGCCGCGGCCCTGGCGGAAGCCACCGCCCCGTCGAAGGCGCGTTCATCGGCGCGCGCTCATGCTTCGGGACCGGATCCGTCGGCGGCCTCTGCCTCGGCCGCCGAGCGCACCTCACCGGCGCCGGCCGGCGGCGGATCGTCGCCGGCGTCGAGCGTGCTGAAGGCGTTCAGCGGGTCGACGGGAGGAGGCGGACTCGGCCCCCTGTTGCCCATTGCGCTGATCGGCAGCGTCCTCGCCGCCGCGGTGCTCGCGCTTGTGCGGCGCCGGCGCCCGAGCTGAAATCCCACCCGAGGTGCGCCTGCGTCTGCTTGTCATCGCGGTCGTGCTGCTCGGTCTGGGCGCGGGCGCACGCGACGCGCGCGCACTTGGCCTCACGCTCGGGTTCAGTGCCGACCCCGCCCTCACCGGCGCGACGCCGGCCGCCACCGACACATGGATCCCGAGGGCCGTCGCGGAAGGCGCGCAGATCGTCCGCGTGAACCTGACGTGGTCCGAGGTTGCCCCGCTCGATCTTCCCCCGTCGTCATTTGACACCGCCGACCCGGCCAGCCGCGCGTACGACTGGTCCGCGATCGATGCCAGCGTTCGCGACCTGACCAGCCGTGGGCTGCAGGTGCTGCTCAACATCACCGGGGCCCCGGCGTGGGCCCAGGGCCCGGACGCGCCGCCCGATGTGGCGCCGGGCACGTGGCGACCGGACCCCACGCAGTTCGCCGACTTCGCCACCGCGGCCGCGTTGCGCTACGACGGTCGTTTCCCAGACCCGCTGCACCCCGGGGCTTTCCTCCCGCGCGTCCGTTACTGGCAACCCTGGAACGAGCCGAACCTTTCCTATTACCTCACGCCGCAGTGGACCCAGTCCGCTCACGGCTGGGCGCCCGCGAGTCCGACGATCTACCGGCAACTCCTCAACGCGTTCTACCGCGCGGTGAAACGCGTCGCCGCGTCGAACTTCGTCGTCACCGCCGGGACGGCGCCCTATGGGGATCCGCCCGGTGGTCAGCGGATGCCGCCGGTGGCGTTCGATCGCTCGTTGTTCTGCCTGCGCGACAACGCGCGCCTCACTCCGGTCAGCTGCCCGGACCCGCCCCATCTCGATGCCCTGTCGCACCATCCCTACGCGATCTACGGCCCGCTCTGGCATGCCTTGAACCCGGGCGACGCGGCGGTTCCCGACATGTACAAGATTGCGGACGTCCTGCATGCCGCCGTGCGCGCGGGCCACGTGCAGCCGGCCGGGCCGAAGCAGCTGTGGGTGACGGAGATCTCGTGGGACAGCTCGCCTCCGGATCCGGACGGGGTCCCGATCGCAAAACAGGCGGACTGGCTCGAGCAAGCCATGTACGTCCTGTGGCGCGAGGGCGTGAGCACGGTGCTCTGGTTGCAGATCGTCGATGCGCCGCCCATTCCGAACTACGGCAGTACGTATCAAGCCGGGCTCTACTACATCGGCGGCGGGGCCAAGCCGGCCGCTCAGGCGTTCCGCTTCCCGTTCGTCACCCAGCGCTCCGGCGCGGCCCGGATCGAGGCGTGGGGGCGCTCGCCCGCCAACGGGAACGTGGCGATCGAGCAGCGTCGTGGATCGCGATGGGTGCTCCTTCGCACGCTGCCGGCCCGAGTCGATCAGGTCTTTACCGCGACGCTGCCCGTGCGGGGCTACTCGATGCTCCGGGCGCAGATCGGCGGGCAGACGAGTCTCGACTGGACGCAGAGGGGCTGACGAACGGCCCGCGATCGTCGCTCCACGTCAGCCATGTGGGCCCTGGTGCGTATTGAGGATCGATGGAAGCGGTAGTGAGCCGGTCCGCCACGGGGTGGCCCGACAGCCTGCGCCGGCTCGAGCCGGACGCGGTAAGGACGTGGGCACTCACCGCGACGGTCGTGCTCTACCTCGCGATCGACGG